>JAUHVN010000292.1 GCA_030425055.1 Actinomycetes bacterium
GCCCCCCGACGCCTACGGTAGCGAGCGATCGGGTCAGGGCGCCAGACGCGTCGGTCCGCGGAAGAGGAACGTGACCTCGCGGATCGACGACTCTCCGAGCATGAGCATCAGCAGTCGTGCCAGGCCCATGCCGAACCCGCCGTGCGGCGGCACGCCGTAGCGGAAGAAGTCGAGGTAGTGCTCGAGCCCCTCGAGGTCGAGGCCCTTCTCGGTCGCCTGCTGCTCGAGCACCTCGATGCGGTGCTCGCGCTGCGCGCCGGTCGTGATCTCGGTGCCGTTGTACAGCAGGTCGTAGCTCTTGGTCAGACCCGTCTCGGCGTCGCGCATGTGGTAGAACGGCCGGATCTCGGAGTGGTAGTCGGTCACGAAGACGAAGTCGTGGCCGAACGTCTCCTTGACGTGCGCCGACACCTGGCGCTCGCCCTCGGGGTCGAGGTCGCCGTCGGTGCGGGGGATCTCGTAGCCGCGCGCCGCGACGATCTCGCGGGCCTCGGCGAGCGGGATGCGGGGGAACGGCAGCGCGGGAACCTCGACGGTGACGCCGAACAGCTCCTCGATCTCGGCGCCGTGCTTCTCCTTCACCGCGGCGATCGCGGTCGCGAGCAGCTCCTCCTGCATCGTCGCGACGTCCTCGTAGCCGTCGATCCAGCTGATCTCGGCGTCGATCGACGTGAACTCGGTCGCGTGGCGGCTCGTGAAGCTCGGGTCGGCGCGGAACGCGTCGGCGATCTCGAACACCTTGCCGAAGCCGGCCGCCTGCGCCATCTGCTTGAAGTGCTGCGGGCTCTGGGCGAGGTACGCGGTCTGGTCGCCGAAGTACTCCATCGAGAACAGCTCGGCGCGCGACTCGGCGGGGCTCGCCATGAGCTTGGGGGAGTGGATCTCGATGTAGTCGCGCTCGACCCAGTACGTGCGCATCGCGTGCTCGAGGGTCGTCTGCACGCGGAAGATCAGGTTGTTGCGCGCCTGGCGCAGGTCGAGGAAGCGCCAGTCCATGCGCTTGTCGAGTCCGCTGTCGGCGGCGATGGGCGTCTCGGGCAGCGAGGCGGCCGCGATCTCGAGCGTGCCGATCTTGACCTCGACGCCGCCGAGCTTGACGCGCTCGTCGTGCTTGAGGGCGCCGCGCACGGTGAGGAAGGTGCCGTGGGCGAGGTTCGAGATGGTGTCGGTGAGGGCCAGCGCGTCGGCGTCCTGCTCGGTGCCGTCCTCGGCGGGGCGCGTCGCCGGGTTCACCAGCTGCACGGCGCCGGTCTCGTCACGCAGGATGACGAACTGCACCTTCTTCTGGTCGCGGACGGTCTCGACCCATCCGGACACCACGACGGGGCCGTCTTCACGGGCTTGCAGATCTTCGACGAGGACGCGTTCACTCACGATCGACCAGTCTACGGCGCTGCTCGGCGCCGACTCACCGGGCGGGCACAGGTTCCGTTCACCGGAGCCGCCTATCGTGGTCGGGTGATGACGACGCCGACCACGACGCCGCCGCGCGCCGCCGCCCTCGGGTGGACGGCGCTGCTCAACGCCCTCCGCGGCGGGTTCATCGGCCTCGCCGAACTGCTGCCCGGAATCTCGGGTGGCACGATCGCGCTCATCACCGGCGTCTACGAGCGGCTCATCACCGCGGCATCCCATGTGGTGTCGGCGTTCCGCCGACTGCTGTTCGGTCCCGGCCGCCGCGAGGGGTTCCGGTCCGAGATGCGCATGGTCGAATGGCGACTGGTCGTGCCGCTGGTCATCGGCATGGCCGTGACGGTCGTCGTGCTCGCGGGAGTGGTCGAGGGGCTCGTCTCGGCGAACCCCGAGTTGTCACGCGGTCTCTTCTTCGGACTCGTCGCTGCGAGCATCGCCGTGCCGCTGCGTCTCGTGCCGCGCGCGACGGGCATGGCCGGCCGCGTGCTCGGCGTCCTGGTCTTCGCGCTCGCCGCCGTCGCCGCTTTCGCCGCCGTCGACTTCGCCGGCGGCTCGCTCGTGCTCGACCCGCCGCTGTGGGTCGTGTTCTTCGCCGCGATGATCGCGGTGTGCGCCCTCGTGGTGCCCGGCGTCTCGGGGTCGTTCTTCCTGCTGGCGATCGGCCTGTACTCGCCGACGCTGCTCGCCGTCGCCGAGCGCGATCTCGCATACCTCGGCATCTTCGCCCTGGGGGCCCTCGTCGGGCTCGTGACGATCGTGCGCGTGATGAAGCATCTGCTCGATCGGCACCGCCGGCTGACGCTCATCGCGATGGCGGGCCTCATGCTCGGCTCGCTGCGCGCGCTGTGGCCGTGGCAGACGGTCGCCGGTGACGACCACGGCGTGGGCGCGCTCGCCGCGCCCTACGACCCGATCGCCGGTCCGATCCTGCTGGCCGTGCTCGGGGCGGCGATCGTCGTGGGCCTCATGGTCGCCGAGTCGGTGCTGCAGAGGCGCGCCGCCGCGCGGGTCGCGGCATCCGACAGCACCACTGCTCCGACCGAGGCGACCGACCCGTCGCGCTCAGCCGGCGCCCAGAACCGCGCCACGTAGAATCGGGGAGTGCCCGCCGATCGCCTTCATCTCGTGCGTCACGGAGAGGTCGAGAACCCCCGCCGTGTGCTGTACGGAAGACTTCCCGGATTCGGGCTCAGCGCCGACGGACGCCGGATGGCCCGTCAGGCCGCCGAGTACGTGAGCACCCTCGACCGCCCGATCGCCGCGCTGGCGTGCTCGCCACTGCAGCGCACGCAGGAGTCGGCGGAGCCGTTCACCGAGCTGTTCGGTCTGACGCCGCGCATCGACGAGCGCGTCATCGAGCCCACCAACGTCTTCGAGGGTCGCCGCATGGTGCGCGCCCTCATGAACCCGTGGAACTGGCGACACCTGCGCAAGCCCGCCCTTCCCAGCTGGGGTGAGCCGTACGCCGAGGTCGTGGCGCGCATGAACGAGGCCATGACGACCGCGTGGGATGCCGCAGACTCCGGCGACGTCGTCATCGTCTCGCACCAGCTGCCGATCTGGATCACCCACCTCGCCGTCGCCGGCGAGCCGCTGCGGCACGATCCGCGCGCCCGCCGGTGCGCCCTGTCGAGCGTCACGAGCTTCGAGATGCGCGACGGCACGTGGACCGAGGTCGCCTACGCCGAGCCGGCGTCGACCGCAGGCGCCGTCGACGTGGGGGCGGTGTGATCGCCCTCGCCGCGCGGGCCGCGGCATCCGCCCTCGCCGTCCTCGCCCTCGTCGGCGGCCTCGCCGCGTGCTCGAACGACCCGCTCGCCGAGCAGTACCGCGCCGGCGACAACAAGGGGTTCATCGCCGCCGACGGACTGCGGATCGTCGAGATCCCCGAAGCCGAGCGCACCGATCCGATCGAGTTCGAGGGCGTGCTCGACACCGGCGGCACCGTGTCGAGCGATGACTTCGACGGTCAGGCCGTCGCCGTCAACTTCTGGTACGCCGCCTGCGCGCCGTGCCGCGTCGAGGCACCCGTGCTCGAGGAGGCGCATCAGGCCCTCGAGGGCGAGGATGTCGCCTTCCTCGGCGTGAACCTCTACGACGGCGCCGAGGCTTCGCAGGCGTTCGCCGAGACGTACGGGGTCACCTACCCGAGCGCGCTCACGACGGTCGACGGATCGATCAAGCTCGCCTTCGCGGGGCAGACGCCGCTGAACGCGGTGCCGGTGACGCTCGTGCTCGACACCGAAGGCCGGGTCGCCGCACGCATCATCGGTCAGCTCACCGAGGCATCCGTCCTCGAGACGCTGCTGCGCGACGCGCTGGACGCCTCGTGAACATCGGGGCCGTCGTCGCGGACGGCACGCTGTGGCTGGCCGTGCCCATCGCGGTGCTCGCGGGGCTCCTCT
>JAUHVN010000293.1 GCA_030425055.1 Actinomycetes bacterium
CGGATCTGCCGGCGCAGCTGCGCCATGCGCGTGCGGATGCGACGACGGTCCAGCTCGATCTTGGTCTCACCGGGTCCGCGCGAGCCCATGCCCGCTCCCCCGGCGCCGACCTGACCACCGGCCTGGCGGCTCATCGAGTCACCCCAGCCGCGCAGTCGCGGCAGCAGGTACTCGAGCTGGGCGAGTTCGACCTGCGCCTTGCCCTCGCGGCTCTTGGCGTGCTGGCTGAAGATGTCGAGGATCACGGTGGTGCGATCGATCACCTTGACCTTGACGACGTCCTCGAGCGCACGGCGCTGGCTGGGGGCGAGCTCGGTGTCGGCGATCACGGTGTCGGCGCCGACGGCCGCGACGATGTCGCGCAGCTCCTCGGCCTTGCCGCGGCCGACGTACGTCGCCGGGTCGGGGTGCGGCCGCCGCTGCAGCACGCCGTCGAGCACGATGGCCCCGGCGGTCTCGGCGAGAGCCGACAGCTCGCGCAGCGAGTTCTCCGCATCCTCCTGCTCGCCCTGCGGGTGCACGCCGACGAGCACGACGTTCTCGAGCCGCAGCTGCCGGTATTCGACCTCGGTGACGTCCTCGAGCTCGGTCGACAGGCCGGGCACCCGCCGCAGCGCAGCGCGCTCTTCGCGGTCCCACTGCTCGCCATCGGTGTCGCCCTGCGCGATGGTGCTCGCGTCCTGCAGCGCCTGCGCCGACCCGAACACCCGGACCCCCGACCGCGCATCGGCGCGCGACAGCACGCGCTCGACCGGATCGGCCGGCGCGTCGGTGTCGTCGTGGGTGGTGGTGTCGGTCATTCGCTCTCCTTCGGATGCCCCTGGCCCGGAGCATCCGTAAACTCTAGCCTCCCGCGCGGGGAGGGTCCTCCGCTACGCTCGTCAGCCATGGGGAGCGATCACTACTTCAGTGCGTCTCCCGCGAGTGCCGAGAATCTGCGCCGCATCCGCGTCGATCTGATCGGCCGCGAACTCGAGCTGACCACGGCCGCGGGCGTGTTCAGCCCCGACCATCTCGACACGGGCACGAGCGTTCTGCTCGCGAACACCCCGCCTCCACCGTCGGGCGGTCATCTGCTCGACCTCGGCTGCGGCTGGGGGCCCATCGCGCTGTGCCTCGCGCTCGAATCCCCGCATGCGACGGTGTGGGCCGTCGACGTCAACGAGCGGGCCCTCGACCTGGTGCGCCGCAACGCCGCCGATCTCGGGCTCGACAACGTCAACGCCGTGACGCCCGACGGTGTTCCCGACGACATCGCGTTCCGCACGATCCGCTCGAATCCGCCGATCCGCGTCGGCAAGAGCGAACTGCACGGACTGCTCGAGCGGTGGATCCCGCGGCTCGACGAGAGCTCGGATGCGTGGCTCGTCGTCGCCCGCAACCTCGGGTCGGACTCGCTGCAGCGCTGGCTCGCCGCGACGTTCCCGCACGGCTACAGCGTCTACCGCGCCGCGACGGCGCGCGGCTTCCGCGTCCTCAAGGTGCGCCGCCACGGCACGTCGTCGAGCGCCGCGATCGACCTGCCCTGACGGCGGGTCCGGGGCGCACTACGCGAGGGCGACCTCGCCCGAGTACACGAAGGTCGCGGGGCCCGCGAGCAGCACGTGCGACTCGCCGTCGACGACATGCATCCGCACGCCGAGCGAACCGCCGGGCACCTCGACCGTCCAGCGGTCGGGCGCGGCCGGCCCTGCCCAGTGGCGCACCGCGAGCGCGGCCGCCGCGACACCGGTGCCGCAGCTGAGCGTCTCGCCGACACCGCGCTCGAACACGCGCATCCGGATGCCGCCGACGCCCTCGTGAACGAGCGGGTCGCGGGGAACGACGAACTCGATGTTCGCGCCGTGCTCGGGCGAGGGCGTCAGGATCGGCTGTGCCGTGAGGTCGATGCCCTCGAGCTCGGCCTCATCGGGCAGCGCGACGACCACGTGCGGGTTGCCGACGTCGACCCCCGCGCCGGGCCGCGGCACCGGCAGGCCCTTGGCGCGCACGAGCACGTCGTCGACATCGTCGGCGACGCGCCACGGGCCGAGGTCGACCTCGAAGCCCAGTTCGTGGGCGGTCACCGTCTTGACGCCGGCGCGCGTGCCGATGCGCAGCGGCTCGTCGAGGGTCGCCCAGCCGGCGTCGACGAGGTACCGCGCGAAGACGCGGATGCCGTTGCCGCACATCTCGGCGGCCGAGCCGTCGGCGTTGCGGTAGTCCATGAACCACTCGGCTCCGGATGCCGCAGCGTCGGCACCGACGTCGATCGCGGACGAGCGGACGACGCGCAGTGTGCCGTCGGCGCCGATGCCGAAGCGGCGGTCGCACAGGATCGCGACCTGGTCGTCGGTGAGGTCGAGCATGCCGTCGGCGTCGGGGATCACGACGAAGTCGTTGCCGGTGCCGTGGCCCTTGGTGAATGCGACAGTCGGCATGCGTCCAGTCTAGGAGGCCCGGGACGCGGCCAGGTGCGCGGCATCCGCTCCCGGCTCGACCCACTCGAGCCGGGGATAGCGGCGGAACCACGACACCTGCCGCCGCGCGTACCGCCGCGTGAGCGCCTGCGTCTGCGCGATCGCGTCGTGCTCGTCGAGTTCGCCGCGCAGCTGCGCGAGCGCCTGCGCGTACCCGATGGCGCGCCGAGCCGTCACTCCCTGCTCGAGCCCGCGCTCGCGCAGAGCGGCGACCTCGCCGACGATGCCGGCGCGCCACATGTCGGCGACGCGCTGGTCGAGCCGCGGCACCAGCTGCTCGCGGGCGACGTCGACGCCGATGAGACGCGTGTGCGGACGCCACAGCACGGGCGCGTCGGGCAGCGCCGCGCCGTGCGTGCGCTCCCCCTGCGCGAGGACCTCCAGCGCCCGCACGATGCGCCGCCCGTTGCGCGGGTCCACGCGCTCGGCGGTGTGCGGGTCGAGGTCGCGCAGGCGCGCGTACAGCACGCCGGGGCCGTGCTCGTCGAGTTCGGCCTCGAGTTCGGCGCGGAGCGCGTCGTCGTGGGGCGGGAAGCGGAAGTCGAACACGGTGCCCGACACGTACAGCCCCGACCCGCCGACCAGGATCGCGTCGGCGCCCCTGCCGTGGATCTGCGAGATGACCGAGCGCGCGGCATCCTGGTACCACGCGACCGCCGCCTCATCGGTGACCTCGAGCACGTCGAACAGGTGGTGCGGAATGCCACGGCGCTCGGCCGGCGGCAGCTTCGCGGTGCCGATGTCCATGCCGCGATACAGCTGCATCGCGTCGGCATTGACGATCTCGGCGGGGACGCCGCGGTCGGCCAGCGCCTCGGCGAGGTCGAGCGACAGCGCCGTCTTGCCGGTGCCCGTCGCTCCGACGACGGCCCACAGGGTCGGGGCGCGATTGGTCTCGGTCGCGCTGCGCGCGTCGTCGCTCAACGACCTGACGCTCTCAGACGTCGAGGCGCAGCGTCGGGATGCCCAGCCCCACCATGCGGCGACCGTCCTCGCCGACCGTGGCGGGAGCGGGCACACCGCACGATTCCGCCTGGCTGCGATCCCACGCATCGCCGGATCGCGTTCGACGGATGCGCAGCGGGGCACCGTCGGCGGAGTCGGCGAGCAGGTGGAACGGCGCGGCGTGCGTGACGACGACGCTCACGATGTCGCCGGGCCGCGGGATGCCCGAGCTCTCGGGAACCTCGAAGTGCACGAGACGGTTGTCTTCGGCGCGGCCGGTGAGCCGGTGGGTCTCGGCGTCCTTCTTGCCCTCGCCCGTCGACACGAGCACCTGCAGCTCACGACCGAGCTGCTTCTG
>JAUHVN010000003.1 GCA_030425055.1 Actinomycetes bacterium
TCGGCCGAGCCGGAATCGTGATCGCACTCACGGCTGCTCTTACCGAGTCGAATCTGCGGATGCTGGCGAACTCGACCGCGTACCCGGAATCGACCGAGTACCCGAACGACGGTGATGGCGGCGACCACGATTCGCTCGGGATGTTCCAGATGCGACCCACCAGCGGTTGGGGCACTGTCGCCGAACTGATGAATCCGGATTACCAGGCGCGCGCGTTCTACGGCGGCTCCGACAGCCCGAACAGCGGGAGCCCGCGCGGCCTGCTCGACATCCCCGGCTGGCGATCGCTCACGCCCGGACAGGCCGCGCAGGCCGTCGAGGTGAGCGCGTTTCCCGACCGGTACGACAACGTTCAACCCGTGGCCGAAGCGATCCTCGGAGCGCTCACGAAGACAGCAGGGAGCGCACAGCTGCCGTCCGAGGGAGCGCCGGCCGAGGCATCCCGAATCGTCGTTCCAATGGTCGACGGCACGTACACGTGGGTGTCGTCGTTCGGGTGGAGGACGGACCCGTTCACCGGGCGGCCCCGCTTCCACGCGGGGTCCGATCTCGCCGCCGCTGACGGCACGCCGATACTCGCCGCGGCCGACGGCGTGGTCACCTTCGCCGGAGCCAGTGGCGGGTTCGGCAACCTCATCGTGGTCCGCCATAGGGTCGACGGCGAGCGCGTGGATACGTACTACGCGCACATGTGGTCGAGCGGGGTGCACGTCGTCGTCGGCGAGACTGTTGCGGCGGGTCAGCACATCGGTGACGTCGGCTCGTCGGGGCGATCGGAGGGTCCGCACCTCCACTTCGAGGTCCACATCGGCATCGAGTCGCGGGTCGTGGATCCGCTCGAATGGCTCACCGAGCACGGGGCCACGGGTGTCGACGGTGCGACCGTTGCGCCGGCATCCTGCTCGCCGGAAGGCTCTCGATGACCGCCGTGGTGTACCCCGACTTCGGAGCCGTGGCGAGCGCGGCCCAGTTGCGCGAGGTTGTCGGCGCGCTTCTCATGACCTCCCTCGTCGTCGCGGTGCTCGTCGTTGTCGCGTGCGCGGCGACGTGGGCGATCGCGTCAGGAACCGGGAACGTCCGGGTGGCGACCCGTGCACGGGTCGGTGTGCTTGTCGCGTGCGGTGTGGCGCTGCTCGCCGGTGCGGGAAGCGCGATCGTGAACTTCCTCCTGCAGGTCGGCGCGACGATCTGACCCGCCCATTTGGCGGGCGCTGCGCACCTCCTCGTTGACACCGGCCCACGAGTGAAGGAGTTGCGCCGTGATCGACATCACCCCGAACGGAACCGGTCTGCCGGGCATCGAGCAGCTGCGCGTCATCGTCGGCGCGGTCATGACCGTCGGCCTGATCCTGAGCGTCCTCGCGCTCATCATCGCCGCGATCGTCTGGGGCTTCGGCGCCAACTCGTCGAACCCGCATCTGGCCTCGCGCGGCAAGCTCGGCGTGCTCGTCGCCTGCGGGGCCGCCATCATCTGCGGTGCGGCGGTGACACTCGTCAACTTCTTCTGGAGCGTCGGGCAAACGGTCTGACGCCTCGTCGGGATTCAGGTCATGAGCGTCTGCGACATCCCCGTCATCGCGCCCGTCTGCACCGCTGTGGGCGAGAACGCGGCATCCCTCATCGCCGCCCCATTCGACTGGCTCGCTTCCGCCATGGGTGCGACCGCCGGATGGCTGTTCACAGCCGTATGGGCAGTCTTCGACACGACGACACTCGTCGACCTCAGCGCTCCAGGCTACGTCGGGGTCTACAACGTGCTGTTCGGGATCGCGATCTTCGTCACCCTGGTGCTCTTCTGCCTGCAACTCATCACTGCGCTGGTGCGTCGAGACCCCTCCGCTCTCGGTCGCGCAGGGACGGGGCTCGCGAAGTCGGTCCTGGGGTCGTTCGTCATTCTGACCGTGACCGGACTGCTGATCGAGATCACCGACCAGCTCACGATCGGCATCGTGCAGGCGACCGGCAACACGATGGAGAGCATCGGCGATCGCATCGCGCTACTGGTCGCCGGCCTCGCAACCATCAACATCGCCGCCCCGGGGGTGGGCGCGATCCTGACGATCTTCCTCGCGGGCCTCGCGATCAGCTCAGCCGCGATCGTGTGGTTCTCACTGCTGATCCGCAAGGCACTTCTGCTGGTCGCGATCGTCTTCGGGCCGATCGCCCTCGCCGGGATGACCTGGGATGCCACCAAGGGGTGGTTCGGCAAGTGGGCCGCGTTCGTCCTCGCGCTGATCCTCTCGAAGCTCGTGCTGGTGGTGATCTTCCTCGTCGCGATCGCGCAGGTCGCCGCCCCGATCGACTCGGATCTCGCATCGGTCGGTGACCCCGTCGCCGGCATCGTGCTGATGTTCGTCGCCGCGTTCGCGCCTTACATCACCTACAAGTTCCTCAGCTTCGTCGGCTTCGACATGTACCACGCGATGTCGAGCGAGCAGGAAGCGAAGTCGGCGCTGAACCGGCCGGCGCCCGTGCCCGCGAGTGTCATCGCCGGAGGTGCACGTCAGGTACTCGGAACCTCGAACGGTCCTGGCTCCGGCGCATCGGGCGCACCCGGCGCGACCTCGAGCGGTGCCGTCGCGAGTCCTGCGGGTGCGTCCGGCGCAACCGCCGGAGTACCGGCATCCAGCGCCTCTGCGGGCGCTGCTGGGCTCGGTGCCGTGACCGGAATCGGCGCCGGTGTCGTCGCGGGAGCCGCGGTCGTTCACGGCATCGCCACCGCAGCGCCAAAGGCAGGCGCCGCTGTCGGCCGAGCGGCAGAAGCACACGGTGCAGAGTCCACCGCCTCGGAACCGGCTCGATCAGCTAGCGGGACCTCGAACGCGCGACCCGCGCCCACACCTCCCCCACCGGTTCTTCCGACCAAGGACACCCCGCGATGACCACACGAACAGTCCCCGCCGAGTACGCACTCGCCCCCGCTCGGTTTTCGCGCCTCTCACGACGCGGCATCCTTCTCGGTCTATCACTCCCCCAGCTCATCGCGGTCGCCATCGCTCTCATCACCGTCGTCGTTGCGCTGTACACGGTCGGGGGAACGGCGGTCGCATGGACAGCCCCGCTGTGGGGATCAGCGGTGGCGACCGCATTCGTTCGGCTCAACGGTCGGACAGTCGTCGAGTGGATGCCGATCGTGCTGCGCTGGGCTCGTCGGGCGAGCACCGGGCAACTCGAGTATCGGAAGCGCATCGAGCGCCCTCGACCGGTCGGAACGCTCGCGCTCCCGGGCGACGCCGCCTCGGCACGCGAATGGGAGGATGCCGAGACCGGCGCCGCGATGATCCACGACCCGCACGCCCGAACGCTCACCGCGGTGCTCGCCGTGACGCATCCCGCCTTCACCTTGCTCGATCCGGCCGAGCAGCAGCGCCGCGTAAGCGGGTGGGGGCGAGTCCTGGCGGCGACCTGTCGCTCGGGGCGGATCGCCCGCGTGCAGGTATCGGAGCGCACCCTCCCCGATGCTGGCACCGGACTCACTGACTGGTGGGCGCAGCACGCGACCGATGACGGCGGGTGGGCGGCCACCACCTACCGCACCCTCATCGACAGCGCCGGCCCCGCCGGCGCGCGCCACGAGACCACGATCAGCCTCGCGGTCGACCTGGCGGCGAGCGCCCGCCAAGTGCGCACGAACGGCGGAGGCATCCAAGGCGCAGCCGCAGTGCTGCGCCAGGAGATGTCGATGCTCGTGTCTGCGCTACGTGCGGCCGATATCACCGTGGGGCACTGGCTCGGCGCCGCCGAACTCGCGAAGGTGCTTCGCACGGCCTACGACCCAGCTGCCGCCACCCGCCTCGATCGCCACCCCACGGTGGGTCGAACCCTCGCCGATGCCGGGCCGCTCGCGGTCACCGAACGATGGGACTGCCTTCATTCTGACAGCGGCTTCCACACCGTCCTGTGGATCAGCGAGTGGCCGCGATCGCCGGTCTTCCCCGGATTCCTCGCACCTCTCATCCTCTCCGACGGCATCCTCCGCACCGTGTCGCTCCACTACGTCCCAGTCGCCACCGACCGCGCCGCGCGGGATCTGCGACGCAAGAAGACCGAACTCGTCAGCGATGCCCACCAGCGCTCCCGCGTCGGGCAGGTAGAGAACGCAGCATCCACCGCCGAGTACTCCGACATCGTTCAGCAGGAGTCGGAGCTGACGGCAGGACACGGGATGCTGCGCACCGTGGGCCTGATCAGCGTCACCGCCAGCTCGCGAGATGCCCTCGAATCCGCCGTCGCCTCCGTGGAGCAGGCCGCGGTCCAGGCGTCGTGCGAGACGCGTCGGCTCGTCGGACAGCAGGCGCAGTCGTTCACCGCCGCAGCCCTGCCGCTGTGCCGCAGCGTGTAGCGAGCGGCGCACCTCTTTCGTGAACGGAAGGAGTTAGAGATGCCTGAACGCGCAGGTACCGAGACGCCAACAGATGGGACGGAGCAGCGCTGGATCAGCGTCGTCTTCTTGCAAGGGGATGGAGCCGACGAAGTGCTCGACCTGATCGAACGGAACGGGAGCGCCGCGGCGATCACTCACCTGTCGGCCTGGGACTACGGCGACGAGACGACGGATGCTGCGCTCGTGAACGGCTACGTCTATGACGAGGTTCCGTGGACCACGACCGACCGCGTCGAACTCGATAATGCCTCGGCGTACGCGCTGACCTACAACCGTTCGTTCGGATACGTGTCGCTGCTACGGCGGTTCGTCGCGGAGCCGGAGCCCGCGCCGGCCGCGCCCTCTCGCGCGCCCGCCGGGCAGTGGTTCGCGGCATCCTCTCGTCGCGGCGCGCCCGACCGTGGAGCTGTGACACGGTGAGTGATCTCGAACGGACTCTCACAGCAGCCGTGGTCTTTCCCGCCGCGGACAGCGCCCGTGTGCGACGGGAGCGGTTGCGCTCGATCAAGCGTCTGAGCGTCGACGCCCAGCGTGCTCGCTCGCTCGAGCGTCAGGCGGCCTGGGAGCGCGAGCGAGCTGAAGCCAAGGCGGCGACCTATCTGCCGTCGTCCGGCGAGGACGGCCCGGCCGCGCTGCGCACCCCCGGACGGCTACGGCTGCCGAAGCACCAGGACACGTCGGCGACGCTCGCAGGACACTACCCGTTCCTTGCGGAGGGCGGCCTCGGGTCGTCCGGAGTGTTCGTCGGACAGGATCTCTTCTCAGGCGGCTCGTTCGTCTACGACCCCTGGGTGCTGTATCAGCAGGGCGTCATCACCGCACCCAACGTCGTCCTCGCGGGCATCGTCGGGGCAGGCAAATCCGCGCTCGCGAAGGCTCTCTACACACGATCCCTCCCGTTCGGCCGACGCGTGTACGTGCCCGGGGATCCGAAGGGCGAGCACACCGCCGTCGCCGAGGCGGTGGGTGGCCGAGCAATCGCGCTGGGTCACGGACTGCGCAACCGCCTCAACCCGCTCGACGAAGGACACCGGCCCGCCACGGCATCGGATTCCGAGTGGGCTGCGCAGGTGACCGCCCGGCGGCGGGATCTCGTGGGGGCTCTCGCGGAGACGGTGCTCGACCGCCCGCTCTCGCCCCTCGAGCACACCTCGATCGACCTCGCGCTCGCCGAAGTCGTTCGTGAAGCGAGCATCCCGACCCTGCCTATGGTCGTGGACCGCATCCTGGCCCCCGGTGCGGATCTCTCCGCTGCGGGCCATCCCGATGACGGCCGGCTCGTCGGCCACGCCCTCCGCCGCCTCGTTTCTGGCGACCTTGCCGGGCTCTTCGACGGGCGCTCGACAGTCCGGTTCGATCCGAGCCTGCCGATGATGACCCTCGACCTTTCACGCGTCGCCGAGAACTCGACGCTCGTGTCGGTGCTCATGACGTGCTGCTCAGCGTGGATGGAGTCCGCACTCACCGACCCGGCAGGTGGTCAGCGATGGGTGATCTACGACGAGGCGTGGCGCTTGATGGCCCACCCTGCCCTGCTCCGGCGGATGGACGCGCAATGGCGACTCGCGCGCCACTACGGGATCGCGAACATGCTCATCTTCCACAAGCTGTCCGACCTCGACAACGTCGGCGACCAGGGCTCCGCCATGCGCGCCCTCGCCTCGTCGCTGCTCGCGAACGCCGAGACGCGGATCGTCTACCGCCAAGAGCCCGACCAGCTCGGGGCCACCTCGGCCGCTCTCGGATTGACCTCCACCGAGGAAGCGCTGCTCCCGACGCTCGGACTCGGACAGGGGCTCTGGCGGATCAAAGGGCGCAGCTACGTCGTCCAGCACCAGCTGGCGACTGAGGAGGCGTCGCTGTTCGCGACAGTGGCCCGCATGTCGATCAACACCGAGAAGTTCCGATGAAGATTGACGGTTTCCGCGCGGACCACGGCGGTGGTGCATCACCGAGTGCCTGTGGATCCGAGCGACGGAGGACACAATGACGACATCCATCACCGACGAGCGCTCGGCACGCATCCTCCTAGCCGCAGCATCGGAACCTGGCGACCGCACCACAGGTGCGCTCGTGCGCAGACTGGGTGCGGTCGCGACGCTCGACCTCGTGCAGTCCGAGCAGGTTGTCGTTCACGAGGTCGACAAGGCGGAATTCGAGCTGTGGCGCCGACGCGTCGGACCGCGGATCGAACGAGACGGAGGCGCTCGGATCGTCGAAGCTACAGAGCGAATGAGCCTGCATCTCCTCACACCGGTTGATGAGGAGTGGCCCCGGGAGCTGAACCAGCTCGGCGACCTGGCACCTCTCACGCTCTGGGCGAAGGGCGACGTGAGCCACCTGACGAGACGGGCGTCGTCCCGCGTCGCGATCGTCGGGGCGCGTGCGGCGACGAGCTACGGCGAGCACATCGCGTCGGAGCTGGCCTCGGACCTTGCCGGCGCGGGCCGACTCGTCGTTTCAGGCGGCGCCTATGGCATCGATGGCGCAGCACATCGCGCGGCCACGATGTCGCGCCCGGGAGCGACAATCGCAGTCGTGGCGGCGGGCGTCGACCGCGCATACCCCGCCGGGCACAGCGACCTCTTCACGCGCATCGTCGACGGCGGCGGACTCATCGTGAGCGAGCTCCCTCCCGGTGCGACGCCGACGAGGTGGCGGTTCATGGAGAGGAACCGACTGATTGCTTCGCTCGCCGCGGCGACCGTGGTCGTCGAGGCCGGCTACCGATCAGGAGCGCTCGATATTGCAGCGCGAGCCATCGAACTCGGTCGGCCAGTCGGAGCTGTGCCCGGGCCGGTGACGAGCGCCGCAAGCGCGGGATGCCACCGTCTTCTGAACGAGGGCAGCGCCGAACTTGTGACCAGCGCGGACGACATCGTCGGGATGGTCGACCGGAGCCGACCCTCTTTGACGGGCCTGGCTCACCCGTCGACAGTGACGCGTCCGAACCCGGGGATCGCGCTGTGAGCACGCCCGGACCCCGCGGAGCGCGTCCGATGGGTGACGAACTGACCAACCTCGGGTTGATCGCGCTCGTCGGAGGAGTTTTGCTTCTGCTGATCCTTCGTGGCGCAGCATCCATCGCCGCGTGGGTGACTGGTGCGCGGCCGCCGACCCGTGGAATCGAATCGGGGCTGGCGATCCTGACGAACCCCAGCGAGCCGGGCGTCGCGGTCGGCAGCCCGGGCTTGAACGTCGTGGCGTACTGGGTCTGTGCGAGCCTTCTCTTGGGGACGGCGGCCGCGGTCGGCGTCGGGCTCTGGCTGGCGGTGCGCCGCATCGGCGGCCGAACCGATACCGCGATTGAGAACACACCCGGAATTGCGACGCGCACCGATGTCGCCGCCTTCACGTCGCGCCGCGCGCTGATGCGACGCGCTGGCCACCTGCGCCCGTCGCTCTCTCACCCGAAGGCGGCGGATGCCGGATACCTCCTGGGATACGCACGCTCGACGGCCGTGTGGGCGAGCGTCGAGGACTCCATCCTGGTGATCGGGCCACCCCGATCAGGCAAGGGGCTACACGTTGTCATCAACGCGATCCTCGATGCGCCGGGGGCTGTCGTCACGACCTCCACGCGCCCGGACAACCTCACGGCGACGATGCAGGCTCGATCACGCATCGGACCCGTTGCCGTCTTCGATCCCCAGGAACTCGCCGGCGCGCTTCCTTCGGGGCTTCGATGGTCTCCGATTCGCGGCTGCGACGACCCGCTCACCGCGATGATCCGCGCCGCCGGCCTCGCCTCCGGCACCGGTCTCGGGGCAGGCGGCGTCGACTCCGGCGGGTTCTGGGAGGCCAAGACTCGCACTGCGTTGCAGGCCCTCCTGCACGCGGCGGCGCTCGGCAACCGGAGCCCGAGCGACCTGTTCCGGTGGACGCTCGACCCGGCCGAGGCATCCGACGCCGTGCCGATCCTCGTCAACGACCCTCGCGCAGCAACCGGGTGGGCGGACTCGCTGCGGGCGATGCTCGAGTCCGACCCCCGGACTCGCGACTCGATCTGGCAGGGCGTGTCACTCGCACTCGGAGCACTCGCAGATCCACGGGTGTTGCGCGCGGTCTCGCCCAGCGAGGGTGAGCACTTCGACCCCGAAGCATTCCTCCGCTCGAACGGAACGCTCTACCTCCTCGCCACCGGCGCCGGGGCGAACAACTCCGCAGCGCTCGTCGCGGCTTTCGTCGAAGACCTCATCGAGTGTGCCCGCAGGATGGCCGCCCGCAATCCGGGTGCGCGGCTCGACCCTCCGCTACTACTCGCCCTCGATGAGATCGGCAATCTGGCTCCGCTTCCCTCGCTACCGACGCTGATGGCCGAGGGAGGAGGTACGGGGGTCACGACGATGCCGGTGCTGCAGTCATTGGCTCAAGCGCGTGCGAAGTGGAACGACAACGGCGCCGGCGCAATCTGGGATGCCTCCATCGTGAAGATCATCCTCGGTGGCGCCTCCAACTCGCGTGACCTGCAGGACCTGTCGACGTTGATCGGCGACCGCGATGAGGCGACGGATTCGACCACCGTCGGGGACCACGGCTCAAGATCATCGCAGCGATCGATCCGGCGCGTCGCGATCCTCCCACCTGACACGATCCGACGCCTTCCGTTCGGGACGGGTCTCGTGATGCTGCGCGCGGCGCCGCCGATCGTGACCCGGCTGCGACCGTGGATCTCGCGTGCTGACGCGGCCACGTTGCGGGCAGATCGCGCAGATGTCGAGGCTTCGCTTCGGCCGCGGTCGCCCCGCGACCTCGATCCCGAAGACTGACCATGGAGGGACTGGTGCACCTACTCGTCAGCGCGGGTCGCTCGTGACCCGCTTCCTGAAAGAGGTCCCGTCATGTCGCTCCACACCCAGCAATCCGTCTCCGGATTCATCGCCTCAGATCCGCAGCGGTCGATCACAGAGAACGGCGACACCCGGCTTTACGTTCGCATCGGCCAACCCCACTTCCGCCGCAACGACGACGGCAGCTTCACCGAACTCGACCCCAGCTTCCACGACCTCGTCGCCTACCGCGTAACCGCCGAACGCGCGCTGAGCCAGTTGCAGAAGGGCGACAGCTTCGTCGCCGAGGGCTACATTCGGAGCTTCGCTGTCGAACGCGAGGGACACAGCGTTGAAGCTGAGGAGTTCGTCGCCAAGCGGATCGGTCACGACACGGCGCGGACGAACTATGTCGTCGATCGAACTCGACGCGCGGCACGGGAGCTCGAAGGTCCAACTGCGAATCCGATATCACCGACTGCGCGCAATCGAGCGAACGCTCCGGCGCTCGGTCTGTGACCCGCGATGGATGCTACGACGCGTGAAGGCAACTCGTCACAACGGACTGAGAGCGACTACGCCCCCAGCCCGACAGGTGAGCCGCCCCGTCCGGTCAACTGGAACCTGCTTACGACCGAGGAGGCCGAGGCCGAATGGCTCGAGCTCAATCACTGGGTGAACTGGCTCCGCCGAACCTACGGGCTTCCAGCATCCATTGTCCCCCCGCTCTGGCACCGCCACTGGGAGCTTGTGTGGGAGCTGTCGGCGCTCCACACACACTGGCTCGGCGCGTACGACCCTGACCAACACGCGTCGGCGCCGCTCGGATGGCACCGCGATTTCGCTGACGCGCGGCAACGGTTGCGCGAGTGGGTGTCGATCTCGGGAACTCGCCCAGATCGCGACCGCGCTACTCGGATCACGAACTGGCCAGGAGAGTCACCAACTAGTGAGGCCCCCGAGCGGTGGATCGCGGATCGCGACGCGGATTTTGTCGAGTTTGTTCTGGCCGAGGTCGCGCGACGCTCTGCCGCATCGGCGGGCTGACACCGCGGCAGCGTGTTCACGACACGGTCTCGGTCCGCGGGGTAGCGACTCACAAGTTCATTCGTCCGCGACCTCCACGATCTTCTCCCTGGGGGAGGACGCTGACCAGACTGTGGCCGAGCTCTGCGTTCAGCAGCGACAGCTCCGCGGGCGACTTCCGCTCCGCAGGGTGTCATCCCAGAAACTCGATCGACGCGTCGACCGCTTCCTTGATCGGCATCGCAAGCGGGATGACAATACCGTTCTCGTCGTCGGCGAGCGGCTCCAGGGTCGCCAGTTGCGACGCGAGCATCGATGCGGGCATGAAGTGGCCGGAGCGCTGACCGATGCGCTCTGCAAGCTCCTCATCGTTGCCGTGCGCGTGCACGAAGGCGAGATCGAGCCCGCTGTCTCGGACCAGTGCCTCCCGGTAGACGCGCCGGAGCGCCGAGCAAGCGACCACGACCGGACGACCGGCACTGCGCGCGTCGCGAGCCCGCTCGGCGACGCGGGCGAGCCATGGCCAACGGTCGTCATCGGTGAGCGGCACCCCCGCTGCCATCTGCGCCTTCGCGTCCGCGGAGTGCAGATCGTCGGCTTCGATGAAGACCGCGCCCAGTCGCTCTGCGATGGCTGTGGCGAGCGTGGACTTTCCGGCGCCCGCCACCCCCATCACGATGACTGCGGCCGGCGACGTACGGGCACCGGCCGCGGCATCCATTGCACTCACCAGTCGTGGACGGTGCCGTCGGCGAGGCGGTTGTAGGGCAGGTATGCCTGCTCGTACGGGTACTTCCCCGCTTCGTCGACATTGAGCTCGACACCGAGACCCGGCTTGTCGCCGGGATGCAGCAGCCCGTTGTTCCAGGTGAAGGACTGCTCGAAGACCTGGTCGGTCTTCTGGCCGTGCTTCATGTACTCCTGGATGCCGAAGTTGTGGATCGACAGGCCCAGGTGCATCGCTGCGGCCATGCCGACCGGCGAGATGTCGGTGGGGCCGTGCATGCCCGACTTGATCTGGTACATCGCCGCGTAGTCGAGTGTCTTCTTCAACGGGCTGATGCCACCCATGTGGGTGACCGCTCCGCGGACGTAGTCGATGAGCTGGTCGCGGATGATGTCTTTGAAGTCCCACACGGTGTTGAAGATCTCGCCGATCGCGAGCGGGGTGGTGGTGTGCTGGCGCACCAGGCGCAGCGCCTCCTGGTTCTCGGCCGGGGTGCAGTCCTCCAGCCAGAACAGGTCGTACGGCTCCAGCGACTTGCCGAGCTTGGCTGCCTGGATCGGGGTCATCCGGTGGTGGCCGTCGTGCAGCAGCGGGATCTCAGGCCCGAACTCGTTGCGGACCGCTTCGAACACGGTCGGCAGGTGCCGCATGTACGCGCGGGTGTCCCAGTCCTCCTGCACCGGCTTCGCGCCACGGCGGGCCGGCTCGTGGTCGTAGCGCGCCTCGCCGCCGCCGGTGTCGGACGACTGCGACGCGATGCCGTAGATCGCCTTCAGCCCGGGGACGCCGGTCTGGATGCGGATCGCCTTGTACCCCTGCTCCAGGTGCGACCGCACGCTGTCGAACAGCTCGGGCAGCTCCTTGCCCGACGCGTGACCGTAGGCGAGCAGCCCTGTGCGCGACGCGCCACCGAGGAGCTGGTAAACCGGCATCCCGGCCGCTTTGCCCTTGATGTCCCACAGCGCCATGTCGACCGCAGCCGACGCTGCCATGGTCACGGGGCCGCGACGCCAGTACGCCGACCGGTACAGGAACTGCCAGGTGTCCTCGATCTTGCTTGCGTCCGACCCGATCAGCAGCGGCACCACGTGCTCGGTCAGGTACGCGACAACGGCGAGCTCACGCCCGTTCAGGGTCGCGTCGCCGAGGCCGGTGTGTCCTTCGTCGGTCGTCAGCTTCAACGTGACGAAGTTGCGGTCAGGGCTGGTCACGATGACCTCAGCCTTTTCGATGATCATGAGTTCTCCTTGGAGCGTGGAACGGGGAAGTCGGGTACGGTCACCGAGCGTGAGCGGCAGTCGCATCCTGGGCGAATCGTCGGACAACGTCAACGAAGGCAGGCAGGGACGCGAGCCGGGGCGAGACGAGTCCGATGAGTGCCGAAACGGAGTCGTCGGATGCCGCGGCCGCGGCGACCGCGTCTGCTCTGACGTCGACGGCGCCGGGGTCGTTACTCAGCCAGGTGATCCACGTCGCGAGAGCGCGCGCGCTGGCCGAGGCATCCCGACCCGCTGCGAGCGAGCGCTCGGCGACGGCCGCGAAGCGGAACTCCACCTTGGTGGTCGCCTCGGCGGCGATCTGGGCGAGTCTGTGGACGATGCGAGGGTTCTCGAAGCGCTCAATGAGCTGACGCCGGTACTGCATATGTTCAGTGCCGTCCGGGAGGCAGGCGACGACCTCGTCCCAGAACGACTCGACGAGGGCGCGACACTCGGGGTCGGCGATCGCCTCGGCGACGGTGTCGAGCCCGCGCGGCATGCCCGCGAAGGTGAGGAGACTGTGGGCGCCGTTGAGCAGCCACAGTTTTCGGTTCTCCCACGGTTCGATGTCGTCGACGAACCGTGCGCCGGCACTCTCCCAGTCGGGCCGTCCCGCGGGGAAGTCGCCCGCGAGCACCCAGTCCGAGAACGGCTCGGTGATCACCGTCAGGTCATCGAGCCAGCCGGCGTCCGCGACGACGGCGGGGACCTCGTCGGTATGAGGTGTGATGCGATCGACCGACGTGCTCACGAACGACACGTTCGCGGTGATCCACGCGGCGAGCGCGGGGTCGACCCGCTCGGCGAACGCGGTGAGGCCGCGCGCGACGAAGTCGCCGTTGCCGGGAATGTTGTCGCAGGGGACGACGGCGATCGGCCCGACGGCCGCGTCCCGCCGCGCGTGGAGGGCGGTCAGCAGCCGGCCGAGCACGGTCCTCGCCGCCGACTCTCCCGCCCGCAGTTCGGCGAGGTCTGCTCGCACGTCCCCGTCGTCGAGATCAGGCAGCCCGGCGGTGGTCAGCCGATAGCCGCTCTCGGTCACGGTGAGTGTGATGACGGCGACCTGCGGGTCGCGGGCGAGAGCGGCAAGGCGCTGAACGTCGTGTCCCGCGACGGCCTCGACGACGCTTCCGATCACCTCGAGCTGGTCGCCGTCAGGGCCACGCCCGACCAGCGTGAACAGCCCGTCCTGCCGTTTGAAGGCCTCGGCGCCCGCGACGCTGCGCCCGGTGAATGCCGCGATCCCCCACTGCCCCGCATCGGCGGCATGGGCGGTGTACCAGGCCTGGTGTGCTCGGAAGAAATGGCCCAGTCCGAGATGGATGATCCGCACGGGAGCTGGGGCCGACGCTGCGTCGCCGACGCGCCTTGCGAGCTCGTCGCGGGTGAGCGGTGAAAGGGTCACAGCTTGAACACCTCTCGCGGGATCGCGTCGACGAGATCCCGTGCCACCCGGCGCGCGGTCGGCAGGCTGACGCGCCCCTCGACGACGAGACGCGCCAGGAACGCGGCATCCGATCGTCGTGCCGTGTCGTGTCGTGCGGGAATGGAGAGGAATGCGCGCGTGTCGTCGATGAAGCCGCTCGACCGATAGAAGCCTGCGGTCTCTGTGACAGCCGACCGCCACCGCTGAATCGCGTCGGGCGCGTCGAGGAACCACCACGGAGCGCCGATGAACACGCTCGGATAGAAGCCGGCGAGAGGCGCCACCTCGCGCGAGTACACCGTCTCGTCCACCGCGAACAGGACGAGGTGGAACCCGGGCGCGGTCCCGAAGGCGTTCAGCAGCGGACGGAGATTGTGCGTGTACTCGGTGCGCATCGGGATGTCGTGCCCGGTGTCGGGTCCGAACCGATCGAACGTCTGGCGGTGGTGGTTGCGGAGCACGCCGGGGTGCACCGTCATCACCAGACCGTCCGAGACGCTCATCCGGGCCATCTGGAACAGCATGTGACCACGGAAGAGCCGGGCGCCCGCGGCATCCGCCGTCCCTGCCAACACCGCTCGGAACAGCTCCTCAGCCGTCCCCGGGTCCAGATCCGTGGTGAACGGCTCTGCGACCCCGTGATCCGCCGAGACCGCCCCGTTGTCGACGAAGTAGGCCCTGCGCGCCTGCAGCGCGTCGAGGTACCCCCCGAACGTCGTCGGCTTGCCCGTGGTCGCGAGCAGTCGTCCGACCCGATCAGCGAATCCGGGAGACTCCGGATCCAGGTACGCGTCGGGGCGGAAGGTCGGAAGCACGCGACCGCGAAACGCCGGGTCCGCGGCGAGCAGTGCGTGCGGCGCCAGATCGTCGAGCGGGTCGTCCGTCGTGGCGAGCACGTCGATGCGGAACTCGTCGAACAGAGCACGGGGTCGGAATCGAGGCTCCGCCAACGCGGCGGCGACGCGGTCGTAGATACGATCAGAACTCTCACGCGAGAGCTCCTCCTCCACGCCGAACAGCGTCGTAAGCTCGTCGGTCAGCCAGTATCCGCTGGCTGTCCCGGCGAAGCGGTGCCAGTTGGCCGCGAGGATGCGCCACGCCTCGCGCGGATCGACAGAGCGACCGGGGTCGAGGCCGAGATCGCCGAGCGACACCCCACTCGCATGGAGGAGCCGTGTGACGTAGTGATCGCGGGTGAGGAACAGCTCGGCGGGGTCGCTGAACGGAATGTCGTCCGCCAAGAGACGAGGGTCCACGTGGCCGTGCGGAGAGATGATCGGCGCGCCCGCCACCTCAGCGTGCAGTTCCGCCGCAAGTTCTCGGACACGCACGTCCGAAGGGAAGAGTCGAAAGTCCACGGGACCGGGCTTACTTCGCGATGAGGTTGAGCTGCGCGTTGAGCGCGGCGACCTGCTCGACAGGCACACTGCCTGCCTGCTTGATGAGCTTCTCCAGGCTCATCCGGTCGACGATCGCCTGCATTGCCGGAGGGATCTCGACGCCGCGACCGACTTCGCCTCGGCTTGTCGCGAGTGCTTCGAGCACCGCGCCGATCAGTCGTGCACCCTCCTCCGACTGCTTGATGTCGGCGAGCGTGTCGTTGATCGAGAAGAATCCCTCGGGAGCGGGCAGGGGCGCCTCGTCGAACCAGTTCGCGATGGTGGTGGTGGGCATGATGGATGCCGCGGGCACCTCGTCGACCTTGCGCAGGACGACCGTGTCGGTTTCTTCGCCGGCGCGCGCGGTGATCTCGTGCTCCCCCGTCAGCGGCACGTCGAACCGGAACGCCCGTGCGCCTGAGACCGTGCCGACTTCGGCGCCGTCGACGAGCAGCGTCACCTCAGTCTGGTTGGAGTACACGACCACTTCGCTCACATCTTCGGCGCGCTCAGCGCGGCGGCGTCCCGCCACGTGGACGAACGGCTCGGTCGCCCAGGCCGCCTTGTAGACGTAGAACGCGTCCTTCTTGAGCGAGCGGTCGAACGTGACGAGGCCCTTCTGGTTGCGCCCCGCAACGCCGCCCTCGTCACGGCCGGCCGAACCGAAGTCCGCGAGGTTCCACACGTGCGTGGCCCACAGCCACGGCCGTTCCTCGATCATGCCGACCATGTGCTCGTGATACAGCGCCTGGTAACTCTCGGTGTAGTCGCCCTTGGCGGGATCAGCGGTCTGGTATTGCGTGTTGGCATCGGCCCCGTACTCCGAGAGGCCGATCGCGATGTCGGGGTAGGCGGTGTGGAAGTCGTCGAGCCAGGTGTCGTTGTCGGGGGCTTCGCCGACGTACCAGCCGAAGTAGAGGTTGTACGACATGACGTCGGGCAGCGTGACCAGCGGGTGGTCCGTCTCGAGGAGGAACAGGTTGGCCATGGCTGTCAGACGCGTGGGGTCGAGGCGATGGGCGAGGTCGTTGAGATCGCGGTGCGCAGCCACGACGTCGTCGCCGGCGCCGGCGAGGGTGATCTCGTTCGACAGTCCCCAGCACACGATGCTCGCGTGGTGGCGGTTCTGCACGATCAGCTCGGTGAGTTGGTCGCGCGCGTTGTCGACCGCGCCGGGCAGGAACACGGTGATCTGCGGGATCTCGGCCCACACCACGAGACCCGCCTCATCGCACAGGTCGTAGAAGCGCTGGTCGTGCTGGTAGTGAGCGAGTCTGACCGTGGTCGCACCGATCTCGCGAATCAGTGCGAGGTCGGTCTGCTTCATCTCTTCGGTGATCGCATTGCCGGCGCCCTCGAAGTCCTGGTGGCGCGAGACTCCCCGCAGCGCGTACTCCTCGCCGTTCAGCAGAAACCCGCGTTGCGGGTCGACCGCGAACTCGCGGCATCCGAATCGCAGTTCGACCGCGTCGACGACGACATCACCGTCGACAAGCTCCGCGCGCGCGGTGTAGAGGTGGGGGTCGCGCAGCCCGTGCCAGCGGCGGACCTGCTCGATCGTCAGGTCGGCCCGGGCTGCGCCATCTACAACGGGCACAGAGACGCACGTCTCGCCGTCGATGATGAACCGAACGGATGCCTCGCCGCCGGCGACCCCGGACACGGCCGCGCTCATCGAGACGAGGGCATGCTCGCCTGTGAGCTGCGGCGTGACGGTGAGCCCCGGTCCCCCGTCTGCGTCGAGGGCGAAGTGCGTCGCGCCGACGGTGATCTGCCGGACCTCACGGTAGATGCCGCCGTAGAAGGTGAAGTCGGCCTGCTGCGGGTACACGGTCTCGTTCGCCGCGTTGTCGACCACGACGACGACGGTCGCGGCATCCTGTACGAGATGCTCGGTCACGTTGACACGGAATGTGGAGTACCCGCCGTGGTGACGCGAGAGGAGGTGGCCGTCGACGTACACCTCAGCGCTCGAGTTCGCTCCAGCGAACTCGAGCCAGGTCTCGATCGCGCCGATGTCGGCGGTCACGCGTCGCGCATATGTCGAGCGGCCACGTCGGTATCCGCCACCGGCGGCTCCGTCCGCGAGATTCCACGTGTGCGGAAGGTCGACGGCAGCCCCAGCCGCAGCCACCTCGTCCCAGCTCGCATTCGGCAGAGCCTCGGGGGCGAACGCCCACTCGTCGAGAATCAGCGTCGTCCGACGGGGGGAAGAGAGGGGAGGCTGCGTCATTGTGGTCTCCTTCGGCGCACAGCGCACCGGCGTGTGCCGGGCATGACTCCACGCTAGGAGCAGACGAGGACGAGTGATAGAACTGAAAGCGCAGGAACAGCATTCATCGCGCACGAGTGCCGACGCGATCATGGATCGAGATGACAATGGCGACGACGACGGCTGACACCGACGACCTCGGCACGATCGTCGGAATCCTCACCAACGTGTTGAGCTGTCCCGTGACCGTCACCTCCGACATCACGAGCGCACTTGCGGCATTCCAAGATGCGCATTGCCTCAACCCGCAGCTCCAGCCGGCCTTCACCGCTGCCGCGCTTCGCGAGTTCGTTCACGCGATGCCCGCGCAGGTCATCTACGAGGTCGAAGAGCCGCTCGGGATGGCGGTGACTCTGGCGCGCTGGGACGACCGGCTTCTCGTCATCGGCCCATACACGCACGCACCGATGTACCCTGGGACAGCCGAAGAGGTGATGAGTCGACTCGGGATTCCGACCGCCTACCTGTCGCTGTACAAGCTCTACCGAACGCGTTACGCGATCGTCGATGCCGAGTATGTCCATCGCAGCGCCTCGGCGGTCCTGCGTGCGGGTGGTGGCGAGGATGCTGCCGGCACTCTGCAGCACGTGAAGGCCGAGGGGGGCACCATAGCACCCGGTTTGGGCGACGCTCCGCAATCCGCGTCGTTCGCAGTGATCGAGGAGCGCTATCGCCACGAGCAGGACTTCATGGATGCCGTCGCCGACGGTGCGACAGATCGGGCCCTCGCTGCGCTTCAAGGGCTGTCGGGGATGCCGCGCATCAGCGGCTACTTGAACACGCCGTTCCTCGGCGCGACGATCCTGCGCATCATGGCCCGGGTCGCCGCCCAACGTGGCGGCCTGCCACCGGTGACAGTCGACGCGATCTCCCAGGAGTACGCCCAGCGCTTGCACCGGGTGGGCCACAGCGCCGATCCGCGACACGCGCTTGGGTTCACCTCGCAGATGGTCACCGACTTCTGCGAAGCGGTGAAGCGCCATCGTGTGCGCGGCTATCCGCCTCTTGTGCGGCGCGTCGCCGACGAGATCGACCTGCATCTCAGCCATCACGTCTCGACGCCAGAGCTCGCCGAGCGCCTCGGGGTGTCGGCCTCGACTCTGGCACGGCGGTTCAAAGAGGCCACCGGCACCACGCTTGCGGGCTACGTCGCCCAGCGGCGGGCCGAGCGTGCGGCGCGTCTCCTCGCCACCACCACGCAGGAGGTTCGCGAGATCGCGACGTTCGTCGGGTACGACGATGCCAACTACTTCGTCAAGGTGTTCCGAGCCGAGTATGGAATGACGCCGACGGCGTATCGCGCGCTGCACGGATCATGACGACGGCCCCGGGCGCAGACGCTCTCGCGCCGCCGCCCAGGGCCGTGATCTTCCGTGCGGTTCGGTCAGGCGAGCGACTCCGCCGGGGACTCGACCGTGAACTCGGCCTTGCGGTCCGCGATCCGCTTCTGCACGGCGATCATCTCGCCGCGGTTCAGCTTGTAGCCGTGCATCGCGATCAGCGTGCAGACCCAGCCGAGGATCGGCAGACCGAAGAAGAGCAGCATCGTCATGAGGAGGATCGCGGTGTTCGGGCTGTCCGTCGGCTGAGGCATGACCGCCGAGAAACCGATGAGCGCCACCGCACCCAGGGCGAGCGTCGAGCCGAGGGACGAGATGATCTGGTCGACGAAGTTGTAGGTGGCGGTGACCGTCGCAGGAAGGAACTTGCCCGAGCGGTCGAGTTCGTAGTCGATGACGTCGGCGCGCATGGCACCGGAGGCCACCGTGACCACCATCGACGCGCCGTTGAGGAGCAGGTACACGAGGAAGAACACTATGGTGAGGGGCAGGCTGCCCAGCACCGACCGCAGGTCCACCACCAGGCAGAACGCGGCGAGCACGACGGCGAGGATGATGCAGATCCACGTCCACGTCACCGTCGCCGCCTTCGAGCCGTGCTTGCCGGTGTAGCGAGCGCCGAAGATCGCGAAGACGATGCCAGGGAGGATCGCGATGAGGCTGAGCGTGGTTCCCAGCTGCATGTTTCCGAGCAGGATGCCCCACATCAGCGTGCCGATCACGGCCTGCGACTTCACGACCTGGGCGAGCTTGTCGGATGCGCCGCTGATGAGATACCGCAGGAACGCGCCGTTGTGGGCGAGCACATTCCACATGTCGCGCACCGTGACCTCGGCATCCTTCTTCGACACCGACGCGAGGTGGACGAAGCTCTCCGGCTTGTCGACGCGTGCCACGCCGATGCAGGCGAGGATCTGGAAGACCAGGGAACAGGCCACGTAGGTGATCGCGGTCTCACTGAGCATCCCGACGGTGAACTCGTTGCCGTGACGGGGCAGGAAGACGACGGTGGACACGATCGTGAAGATCGAAGGGATGAGGTAGGCGTACACGGTCGCCCAGACCTGAACCGTCGGTCGCTGACGAGGATCGTTGGTGAGCACCGGACCGGACATTTGTCCGGCGATATCGTTCATCGACGAGCCGATGATGTAGACGAGGTACATCGCGATGAAGTACACCGGGCCGAGGCCGGCGTTCGATCCCCAGACGAACAGCATGAGGATCGCGAGCGATCGGATCGCCCAGCCTGCGAGCATGAAGAAGCGCAGCTTGCCGAACCGGAAGCGCACCTTCTCGATGAGGAGACCGACGAGCGGATCGATCACACCGTCGAACACACGGGTGACGGTGAGGATGATCCCCGCAACGGCGACCGCGATGCCGTAGCCGGCGTTCTGCAGGTAGCTCATGAGTCCGACGAGAACGTAGAAGATCATCGCCGAGCCGTTGTTCAACTGGGAGAAGGCGATCTCCCAGGTGCGGGCTCGACGGTAGGTGACGCCGTCGGCTTCGCTGGCTGTCGGTTTCGGGTTACGCGCCATCGCGTTTCACACTCCTTTGGGGATACTCTCACGACCGATGACGGGAGTCGATCCACGTCGCGCGTATGAGACGACCGCAATCCTAAGTCGGCTGATCGAGCCGGGAATAGAACTGAATCGTCGCGAACAGAAGCAACGCGGCATCCGTGTTCTTCGTCACACGTCCGGCGACGCGGACATTCCCGCCAGCACCGCATCGAGGGTGCGGGTGATCGCGATCGAGTCGGCGTGCGAATGCCAAGGATGCTCGAGGCGCCCGCGACCGATGGCATCGGTGACCGCGCCGAGCATCGGTCCGTATCCGTTGCCCTGACGAGGATGCTCCACTATCTCGGGAACGCCGAAGATTCGCTCGACAGATCCCGCATGCACCCGGGCACGCGATCCGGCCCAGAACATCGG
Organism: Actinomycetes bacterium; assembly: GCA_030425055.1. Taxonomy (GTDB): domain Bacteria; phylum Actinomycetota; class Actinomycetes; order Actinomycetales; family Microbacteriaceae; genus Microbacterium. The sequence continues at coordinate 20,529 of JAUHVN010000003.1, forward strand.
ATCGATGGTGATCCATCCCCGCTCACCCGTGACCGTCGCGGTGAGGTCGAGGAAGCGGATCCCCGACCATGCGAGCTGCGCGAAGGACTGGCGGTTTTCGAGCGTCGCGTGACCGTCGATGTCGGTTCCGTCTTCGAAGACACCGGACGCGACAAGCGAGGCCGGCTCGCCGAGGAACCAGTGCGCGAGGGTGACCGGGTAGATGCCACGGTCGCGCAGGATGCTGCCACCCTGTCCCGGGGTGAGGATGCGGCCTCGTGCCTGGAACGGCGTTCCGAAGCTCGCCCGGACGTTGTGGACTGCTCCGAGGAGCCCTTCGCGGACGCGGTCGATCACCTCGATATGGAGTGGATTGAACCGCATCCACATCGCTTCCATCGCGAAGCGCCCGGCCGTCGACGCCGCCGCATACACGCGCTCCGCGTCAGCGGCGCATGTGGCGATCGGCTTCTCGATCAGAACGTGCTTGCCAGCCTCCAACGCCTCGATCGCGATGTCGGCGTGCGTGTGCGCGGGGGTCGCGATGTAGACGACATCGACGTCCACGCGGGAGAGGAGCGCGTCACGCGACGCCGTCGCGAACGGGATGCCGTGACTGAGGGCGAAGCCGTCCGCGCGCTCGGTCGACCTCCCCCACACCGCGGTCACGGTCGCACCCGGCACCGTGCTGAGGTCGGCAACCAGCCGGTCGGAGATGTCTCCCGTGCCGATGATCCCCCATGCGAGCATCGTTGCTCCCTTCCGTTGGCGCCTGGGCGCCCTTCAATCCGTGATGGGACAAATGGGTGTCAGGGAAGCAGGCGTCGGAGCACTTCTGCACTCATCTCAGCGCTGCGCAACGGCGACCCGTCGATCCAGTTCTTGTGTGTCTCGAGGATGATCGCTTCGACGTGCAGGGATGCCGCGCGGTCGATGATCGCTTCGATGGCCATGTTCCCGGTGCCGAGCTCGACGCTGTCGACCTTCACGATGGGGGTCATCGTCGATCCTGCGATCCGCGAGCCGCGATCGGTGATATGGAGCAGGCGCACGCGCTCGCCGAGGTGGTCGAGCAGCGCCAGCGGATCGGCGCCCGCAGTGGCGGCCCAGAAGCAGTCGAGTTCGAACGCCACGTCGTCGGGATCCGTCTGCTCGACGAGCATCGTGAACGCGGTGCCGCCGGACGGCAGCCGTCGGAACTCGGCCGTGTGGTTGTGGTACAGCAGGCGGATGCCGGCCGCGGTGAGCGTGCGGCCGGCCGCGGTGAGCCGTTGCGCGAGCTGACCTACGGCGACCTCGTCGCCGTAGTCGAAGCGGTGCATGCCGGTGACGACGACGTTGTGGGTGCCGAACTCGACGGCTCGCGCCACGACAGCGGCCGGATCCCGCTCGATCGTTCCCAGGTCTTCGTGCAACGCGATGACCGACAGCCCGGACTCCGCGACCAGGCGGGGCCAATCGAGGCGACCCCCGCCGCCCACCGGCATACCCGCAACCCTCGTGAGGGCGCGGACAAGCAGGGGCGTCGGCCGCGTCATGAAGCCGTTGAGTTCGATCGCCTCGAATCCGGCCGAAGCCAGGCGCGCGAGAGTGTCGCGCGCCTGGCTCTCGGTGGATGCGACCCGGCCGATCTGGATCTGCTGGATCGCGCGCAGCGGACGCGGCCGGGGCGGGGTCATCGTCAGAGCGTCTCGCCGGCGTCGGCGAGGAGCGTGCTGCCGGTCATGATCATCGACAGGTCGCTCGCCGCGAACAGGACGACGCGGGCGATGTCGTCGGGGGTGCCCATGCGGCCGATCATGCTCTTGTTCATGACCTCGAGCGGGGGCATCTCGATGCCGGCGGCCGCCGCGGCCTCAGCGCCGGCTTTGGCTGCGGCGAGGTTGCCTTCGGTGGGGACGAAGCTGGGCGCGACGCCCAGTACGCGAATGCCGAGCGGGGCGAGGTCGACGGCGAGCGACTTTGTCATGCCGAGCGCCGCGTGCTTCGAGCCCACGTATGCGGCCATGCCCGGGAACGCGACCTGCACGCCCGCTGTCGAGATGATGTTGACGATGACGCCACCGGATCCGTCGGCCGACATGCGACGTGCGGCCTCGCGGGCGCCGAGGAAGACGCCGCGGGCGTTGACCGCGAAGGTCGCGTCCCACATCTCGTCGGGCATCATCGTGACCGGTGCGTTCGGGAAGATCCCGGCGTTGTTGACCCAGACGTCGATTCCGCCGAGTTCGGCGACTGCGAGGTCGGCGGCGGCGGCGACGGATGCCGAGTCAGCCACGTCGGCGTGGGTGCTCACCACGCGGACGCCGTAGCGGTCGGCGAGCTCGACCGCGGCGACGGCGGCGGCATCGGCGTTGAGGTCGATGAGGAGGAGGTCGGCGCCGGCTTCGGCCAGGCGCGAGGCGATGGCCTTGCCCAGGCCCTGTGCGGCACCGGTGACGACGGCGCGGCGGCCGCCGAGCGACAGCAGATCGGTGAGCGGGCGCTCCGAAACATCGGCGAAGGGGAAAGACATGGGTGCTCCTTTGCGTGCTGAGGATCAGCGGGTTGTCTGGGTGCGCATGGCGGGGCGCTGACGTAGGTGACGTCAACGCCCCGCAGGGGTCAGTGGAGAAGTGAGCCCATCTGCTTGGCGATGAGGGTGGTGGCGCGCCTGGGGCTGAGGCGGGACAGCTTGTCCATCGCAGCGGCGTCACTGCCGATGGTCGCGCGGTACTTCCCCTTTACCACGGCGTCGATGATGACCGCCGCGGCCGTCGACGGCGGGGTCGTCTTGTACGCGGGTGCATCGTGCGAAGATCCGTCGGACAGCGCGACTCCGGAGTTCGCGGCGATGTCGGTGCCGATCGCGCCCGGGAAGATGACCGTGACGGCGACGGAGGTGTCGAGGAGCTCCGCGTAGAGCGCCTCGGTCAGCACCTTGACGGCCGCCTTGGATGCGCCGTACACAGCCTGGCCGGGGACGGGTGCATAGGCGCCCATGCTGGCGACGTTGACGAGGGCGGCTTCCGGACGGGATGTCAGGACGGGAAGGAACGAGGTGACCATGTTCATGGTTCCCCAGAAGTTCACGTTCATGACCTTCTCGATCTCCGAGTAGGGCAGGTCGGCGACCTTCACGAACTTCTGGATGACACCGGCGACGTTGATCACTGCGTCGGCTGGGCCGTGCACAGCTTCGACAGCGGCAGGGAGCGACGCGACGGCATCCCTCTCAGTGATGTTCACGACGTGCGCCGAGAAGCGATCGCCCACGTTTGCGAGCGCCGCGGTCTTGCCGAGCCCGTCCTTGTTGAGGTCTACGCCTGCCACCGATGCGCCGGCAGCGAGGAGCTGCAGCGTCACCTCGCGGCCGATGCCGTTGCCGGCGCCAGTGACGACGAAGGTCTTGCCCGAGATCTTCATGGGTCAGGCCTCCGTCGGCAGCGCGTTGCGCTGAGCGACCTCGCCGAGCCAGCCGAGGCTGGGCTTAGGGGTGCGCACGAAAGTGTCGCGGTCGACGGCGATGAGGCCGAACGTCGGCTCCCAGTGGCCCCACTCGAAGTTGTCCAGGAGCGACCAGTGCAGGTAGCCGCGCACAGCAATCCCGTCGGCGATCGTGCCGAGCAGTCCCTCGAGCGCTTCGCCGGTGTAGCGGATGCGCTGGGTGTCGTCGGCCGTCGCGATGCCGTTCTCGGTGATCATGATCGGCGTGTGCTCGCTGACCTCCCACGCGTGGCGCACCGCCATCGCGAGCGAGTCGGGACGGTAGGCCGTGCCGACGAGGGTGTTGTCGGGGTGCGGCGGGTGCGGCACGAGTCCGTTCGCGTCGACCTGCTGGCTCGAGTAGGCCTGCACGCCGACGAAGTCGTCGCCGCGGCTGCCTTCCCAGTACACGTCTTCCTTGCCGTAGCGGATTTGGAGGAGCTTCTCTTCTCCGCCGGGGGCGGCCGTCAGAGCGCCCGCTGCGATGGTCCAACCGACCTTCGCATTCGTGCGGGCGCGGACGATCTCGCGTGCCGCGTGGTGGATGCGGGTGAACATGCGGCCGATCTCGGGATCCGCGTAGGTGAGGAACTCGCTGTGAGTCTTCTTCTTCTGCTCGTCACCGTCGGCCTCGACCGTCGGGCTCGTCCAATCGCCGCCCGACGTCGCGAGGTGACGCATCGCGGTCATGATGGCGGCCTGCATGTTGGGCTCGTTCATGGTGGCGACCCACTCGACGCCGTCGAGGATCGTGCACGCCTGCTCCACGAACGCGCAGAACAGCTCCTGCGCCTCGGGGCCGTCCCAGCCGCCGATGGCGGCGAACCACTGCGGGGTCGTGAAGTGCTGCAGGGTCACGACCGGAGTCACGCCCTTCTCGAAGCAGAACTCGATCATGCGGCGGTAGTGCGCCAGCTCGGCCTTCGAGAAGTACCCGCGCACCGGCTCGATGCGCGACCACTCCAGGCTGAACCGGTACGAGGTGAGCCCTGCGTCGGCGAGCAGTTGGATATCTTCGCGGTAGCGGTGGTAGCTGTCCACGGCGTCGCCCGACAGTTCCATCCCGGGCATCATCTGCTCACGGGCCCACCAGTCGCTGTTGACGTTGTTGCCCTCGATCTGGTGGCCGGCGGTCGCCGCGCCCCACAGGAAACCGTTGGGGAAGCTGGTCATGTTCGTTCTCTCTTTCGCGTCGATGCGTCGGATGCGCGTCACCGGGAGGCGACGGCGGTGATGAGGGATGCCGGAAGCCCGGCGGTCTGGTCGAATCGACCCTGCTCGGCGACGTGCGTCTCGCCGTCCGGGAAGACGATGCGGGCGGTGGTGCCGGCCGGGATGTCGGCGACGATGCGGATGCCGTCGCCGTCGATCCGCCACTCGACCGCGATCTCACCCTGCGGGCCGTCGTGGGTGCCGCGAGCCCAGGTCATGCCCGGTGCGGGCACCGGGGCGATGGTGACCTTCTCCCACGCGATCGAGTCGGCGTCCTGCCGGAGTCCGAGCGTGTGGGTGTGAAGGAACCGGATCACGGCGCCCTTGCTGTAGTGGTTCAGCGACTCGTGGGCCTCGCCGTTCTCGTCGATGCCCTCCCAGTCCTCCCAGATCGTCGTCGCACCGCGATCGACCATGTACAGCCAGGACGGTGCGGTGCGCTGACCGAGCAGCGCGTAGGCGACGTCGGCGCGTCCGGCATCGGCGAGCACAGGCAGCAGGTCACCGGTGGCGAGGAAGCCGGTCGCGAGGTGCGTGTCCTTCTCATCGATCAGCGTGACGAGGCGGTTCACGGCGGCCGCGCGCAGATCTGCGGGTACCAGGCCGAACGACAGGGCGCGCACGTATGCCGCCTGGGTGTCGGTGGCGGTGGTGCCGTCGCTGTTCAGGTACGCCTGGCGCCAGGCATCGGCGACCTTCTCGGCGGTGTCGGCGTAGCGCGCAGCATCCACTTCTCGTCCGAGAATGTCGGCGACTCGCGCCAGCGTCGCGGTCGAGCGGTGCAGGTAGGCGGTGCCGACCTCGCCCTTGTCAGCCATGAACCATGCCATCGGGTTGTGCTTGATCGGGTCGATACGGTTGCCGTCGCCGTCGCGTTCCTTGGGCTCGGTCCACTCGCCCCAGTGGAAGGTGCCGTCCCACAGGTACTGCTCGAACGGCTCGGGCTCGGGCGACGCCTGCATGCGTGCGTGATGACGAGTGGTGCGCGCCTTCTCGAGCGCCCACTCCACCCAGCGCACCATCGCGTCGTAGTTCTCCTCGAGCACCAGCCGGTCGCCGTAGGAGAGGTACATCTCCCACGGCACGGCGACGATCGCGTCGCCCCACCCGGACGACCCGGTCATCATCGCGAACTGGTCGTCGAGATGGTGCTTGATGCGGCGACCGTCGGGCGAGAAGTTCGCGATGCGGCCGTCGTCGAGCTGGTCGTCACGGACGGACTGCAGCCACTTGCGGGTGAATCCGAGCACGTCATACAAGCGCGTCGCCGTCGGCGCGAACACCTGATAGTCGCCGGTCCACGCAAGCCGCTCACGGGTCGGGCAGTCCGTGGGAACGTCCACGGCATTGCCGCGGAAGCTCCAGTCGGCGATCTCGTGCAGACGGTTCAGATCCCCGTCGCTGCTCTCGAACGAGCCCGTACGTGCCAGGTCGGTCTGGACGACCTGCATCGTGACGGATGCCGGGTCGAATGCGGCACCACTGCGCGTAAGGCGCACATATTGGAACCCGTGCACCGTGTGACGCGGCTCGAACACCTCACCCGCAGGACCTGCGATGACTTCGTCGCGCTGAACGAACGCCTTGCGACCCTCAGGCCGCTCCGAGTCGAGGTGCGACGTCGACAAGTCGCCCAAGGCATCCACATACTCGCCGTACTCGATCTCGGTGCGCGTCCCGGGGTCTCCCAGATCGGCGAGCCGGACCCACCCCGAGGCGTTCTGACCGAAGTCGATCACCCAGACTCCGGGGCGGATCTCGCGCGATGAGACCGGCGAGCGCGTCTGGACCACGCGCACGGGCGGCGCGGGAGACCACGTGATCGCGGGCGCATCGACGACCGCTCCGACGCGGACGGGCTCGACGGCATCCATGTTGAGGGTGTAGTCGACGCTCTGCCCATCCATGAGGTCGGCGCGAGTCATCGTCGAGGCGACACACGTCCAGCTCTCGTCACTCACGACAGTGTGGATCGATCCGTCGGCGAGACGGGCATGCAGCTCGACCCGCGCACCCAGGGTGGTGCCCCACCCGGCGGGCAAGCGGAAGGCGCCGACCTGACCGCGGTACCAGCCGTCCGACAGCTCGATCTCGATCTTGTTGGCACCAGCCGTGACCAGATCGGTGACGTCGTGCGCCTGCGCGTACAGGGTCCGGTCGTAAGAGGTCGATCCGGGCGCAAGCTCGTCGGTGCCGACGCGACTCCCGTTGACGGCGGTCGTGTAGACACCGAGCGCGGACGCATACAAGCGGACCGAGACGACGTCTTCAGGAAGCGCGAACTCCCCGCGCAGCACGTGCGCCGCCCGCTTGCCGTACCCCGGGTCGCCGGCCTCGACCGGAGAGACCCACTCGGCCGTCCAGTCCTCGTCGAG
>JAUHVN010000294.1 GCA_030425055.1 Actinomycetes bacterium
CCTTCGAGCTCGACCGCGACCTGGATCGCATCGCGCTGAAGATCCCGGAGGCGGTGATCACCCGGCACCTTGCGATCCTGCTCGGGTATCCGGTCGGCGGTCCCCCGCGGTTCCGGCGGTCGTCGGAGTCCCCCCCCGGTTCCCCCTGGGTGTCCGCGCTCTGCCTCCTCGCGCGCGAGGTCGATCCGTTCGGCACGCACCCGGTGCCCCGACCGCTCGCCGGCCGGGTCGTGGATGCCTTCCTCACGAGCCTGCTTCTCAGCCAGATGCACGACTGGTCGGCGCGGCTGCACGACGCACCGCCCTCGGAGCGCGGTGACATCCGCGGTCGACCGAATCGAGGCGAACCCGCAACTGCCCTGGTCGCTCGCCACCCTGGCCGCGGAGGCGGGCGTCGGCGGGCGGTCGCTCCAGATCGCCTTCCGGCGCGAGCTCGGGGTATCCCCGATGCGGTACCTCCGCAACGTGCGTCTGCGCAGGTGCTATGCAGCGCTGCGCGACCCCGCGTTCGCGGGCATCTCGGTCTCAGATGTTGCGGCGGCGAACGGGTTCACCCATCTCGGCCGTTTCGCGCAGGTCTTTCGCGACACGTATGGGCTGCTGCCGTCGGAGGTGGCGCCGCTCCGTGCGGTAGCCGGAGGCGACGGTCGGGACCGGAGGCTGTCTCGGTGAGCGGATCGCCTCCTTGGCGGATTCGGCGGCGGACGCGACAGTGGCATCACCCGACAGCGAGGTCGCACCATGACAGCCCCACTCCTCTCCGACACCGCCGAACGTCTCCTGGCCGCGCGACGTGATCGTCGACCGATCGCCCCGCTGGGTCTCGAAAGCGTCGACGCGGCGTACGGGGTCCAGCTGGAGCAGGTCGAGGTGTGGCGGGCGGCGGGCGGCCGCATCGCCGGGTACAAGGTGGGGCTCACGTCCGCGGCGATCCAGCGCCAGCTCGGCGTCGACAGCCCCGACTTCGGTCATCTCCTCGAGGACGACTTCGTGCTCAGTGGCGCGCCGATCTCGGCGGACCAATTCATCCAGCCGCGCGTCGAACCCGAGATCGCCTTCATCCTGGGGCGCGATCTCGCCGGACCCGGGGTGACCGCCGCGGACGCCGTGCGCGCGATCGACGCCGCCGTCGCCTCCCTCGAGATCATCGACTCCCGCATCGCCGACTGGAAGATCTCCCTCACCGACACGATCGCCGACAACGCCTCCACCGGGGGCGTCGTGCTCGGCAGCAGGCCCCGTTAGCTCGACGGCGTCGATCTCCGGCTGACCGGCGCCGTACTGAGGCGGAACGGACGGATCGCGCACACGGGAGCGGGAGCAGCCGTCCTCGGATCGCCGATCTCGGCACTGGTCTGGCTCGTCAACACGCTCGGCGCGCTCGGCACGACCATACCGGCCGGATCGGTCGTGCTTCCCGGCGCGGTCACCGCCGCCGTCTACGCGGCTCCGGGCGACATCATCACCGCTGAATTCGCCGGGCTCGGCTCCGTCACGGCGCGGTTCGCCGCCTGAACCGAAAGGACACCATGGATACGGGGACGCGGCGACCGCGGGTCGCCATCGTCGGTCCGGGCAACATCGGGACCGACCTGCTCATCAAACTCATCCGCCGCGACGTCTTCGACGTGCGCTACATGGTCGGTGTCGACCCCGAATCCGACGGTTTGGCGCGCGCGCGACGACTCGGTCTCGAAGCGTCGGCGGGCGGTGTCGACTGGCTTCTCGCGCGGCCTGAGCTGCCGGACATCGTCTTCGAGGCGACCGCCGCCGGGCCGCATCTTGCCAACGCGCCGCGCTACGCCGAGGCGGGAATCACCGCGATCGACCTGACGCCCGCCGCGGTCGGGCCGTTCGTGTGCCCGGCGGTGAATCTCGACGTGCACCGCGACGCCGACAACATCAACATGATCACGTGCGGCGGCCAGGCGACCATTCCGATCGTGCACGCGATCAGCCGGGTCACGCCCGTCTCCTACGCCGAGATCGTCGCGTCGATCTCGTCGCGCTCCGCCGGTCCCGGCACGCGCGCCAACATCGACGAGTTCACCGCCACGACCGCGCGGGCGATCGAGCAGATCGGCGGCGCACAGCGCGGAAAGGCCATCATCATCCTCAACCCCGTCGATCCGCCGCTGGTCATGCGCGACACGGTGTTCGCCGCCATCGGCGGGGATGCCGACCGCGATGCGATCACCGCCTCGATCCACGACGCCGTGGCCGCCGTACAGGAGTACGTGCCCGGCTACCGGCTGAAGGCCGACCCGCAGTTCGACGACCCGCATGAGCGCTGGCACGGCGATGGCCGCGTCGCCGTGTTCCTCGAGGTGGCCGGCAACGGCGACTACCTGCCGCCGTGGGCGGGCAACCTCGACATCATGACCGCCGCCGCGAACCGCGCGGCCGAGCTCCTGATCGGGGAGCCCGAGACCGGTCCGGCGCACCCGCACGGGATGGAGGCCCCGGCGTGAACGCATCGCCTCGCGTCCGGATCACGGACACCACGCTCCGCGACGGTTCGCACGCCGTCGCCCACCGGTTCACCGTCGAGCAGGTCACGGCGGTGGCCGCCGCGCTCGACGCCGCCGGCGTCGATGTCATCGAGGTGACGCACGGCGACGGACTCTCCGGCTCCTCGTTCAACTACGGCTTCAGTGCCGTGCCGGAGCTCGAGCTCATCGCCGCCGCCGCCGGCTCGGTGAAGCGGGCGCGGATCGCCGCGCTGCTCCTGCCCGGGGTCGCGACGGTGGAGGACCTGCGGGAGGCGGTCGCGGCGGGCGCCACGTACGTGCGGATCGCGACCCACTCGACCGAGGCCGACGTCAGCATCCAGCATTTCGGGGCGGCGCGCGAGCTCGGTCTGCAGACGGCCGGGTTCCTCATGCTCTCGCATCGGACGCCACCCGGCGAGCTCGCGCGGCAGGCGCGCATCATGGCGGATGCCGGATGCCAGTGCGTGTACGTCGTCGATTCCGCCGGCGCGCTGCTGCCCGACGGCGTGCGCGACCGGGTCGCCGCGCTCGTAGACGAGCTCGGCACGGACGTCGAAGTGGGCTTCCACGGACACATGAATCTGGGCCTCGGCGTCGCCAACTCGCTCGCGGCCTACGAGGCGGGAGCGCGCCGCATCGACGGTACGCTGCGGGCGCTCGGTGCCGGTGCCGGCAACACCCCGACGGAGGTCCTGGTAGCGGCCTTCGATGCTGCGGGCGTGCCCACCGGCGTCGACCTCCCCTCCATCCTCGTGGCCGCGGAGGACGTCGCCGCACCGCTCATCCCGACCGTGCCGAGGATCGACCGCGACGCGATCGTTCAGGGCCGGTACGGCGTCTACAACTCGTTCCTCCTGCATGCGCAAGTCGCGGCGCAGCGCTACGGCGTGCCGTCCCACGAGATCCTCCGCCGTGTCGGGGAGGCCGGTTACGTGGGCGGTCAGGAGGACATGATCATCGACGTCGCGATCGAGCTCGCGGCCGAGGCCGGCCCTCCCGATGCGAACAATCCCGACGCGATCGGAGTGACACGATGAGCATCCAGGACATCTCCTCCGCGGTCGCGGCACTCCGCCGCGCGGAGGCGACGCGGACGCCCCGCGGCCGCCTCACGCGAGAGTGGGAGGGTCTCGACCTCGACACGGCCTACATGGTGCAGAACGCCCTCGTGGAGGAGCGTGTCGCCGCCGGCGAAACCGTCGGAATCGTCGGTCCCTCGGGGGCGGGCAAGTCCACCCTGATGATGG
>JAUHVN010000295.1 GCA_030425055.1 Actinomycetes bacterium
CTACGACGGCGAGCGATTCACCGTGACCCAGCCGCCGATCATGCTCGCCCTGTACGACCCGATGCGCCCGGACGACCCCACCGGGGGCGAGCCCGGCGCAGGCAGCGAGATCGAGCTGGCCGCGATCCAGGAGGAGCTGCCCGACCGCCTCGACTCCGCCTACCTGTCGTCGTATCCCGACAACGGTTGGCTGTGGGTCGACGTCGTGTGGGACGACGGCACCTTGCAGGCGGCGGCCGATGCCGAGTTCGGCGACGACGTCGTCGTCGTCCACTCGGCGATGACCCCGATCGACGGCTGACCGCGCTAGAACCCGAGCCGGCCGAGCTGCTTCGGATCGCGCTGCCATTCCTTCGCGACGCGCACGTGCAGCGAGAGGAACACGCGCGACCCGAGCAGGGGCTCGATGCCCGACCGCGCCGTCGCACCCACCTCGCGCAGCCGAGCACCGCGACGGCCGATGATGATGCCCTTCTGGCTGTCGCGCTCGACCACGATGTCGGCGTAGATGTCGGTGAGGTCCGAATCCTCGCGCGGGGCGATGTCTTCGACCACGACGGCGATCGAGTGCGGCAGCTCGTCGCGCACGCCGTCGAGGGCGGCTTCGCGGATGATCTCGGCGATCCTGTCCTGCACCGTCTCGTCGGTGACGACTCCCTCGGGATACAGAGCGGGCCCGACCGGCATCAGGGCGAGCAGTTCGTCGACGAGCACGTCGAGCTGCAGATCGGTCGAGGCCGACAGCGGGATCACGGCGGCCCAGTCCTCGCGCAGCGCATCGACTTCGAGGAGGCGCTCGGTGATCTGGTCGCGTGTCGCGGCATCCGTCTTCGTCACGATCGCGACCTTCTTGGCGCGGGAGTATCCGTCGAGCGACTCGGCGATGCGCCGATCGCCGGGCCCCACCTTCTCGTCCGCCGGCACGCACATGCCGATCACGTCGACGTCCGACAGCACCTGCTCGACGAGATCGTTGAGCCGCTGACCGAGCAGGGTGCGGGGCTTGTGGATGCCGGGGGTGTCGACGATCACCAGCTGCCCCGCAGGGCGGTTGACGATGCCGCGGATCGCCCGGCGCGTCGTCTGCGGCTTGTCGCTCGTGATCGCGACCTTCTCGCCGACGAGCGCGTTGGTGAGTGTGGACTTGCCCACGTTGGGTCGTCCCACGAACGTCACGAATCCGGACCTCGCGTCGGTCATGTGTCTGCCTTCCTCGGAAGCCGGATCTCGCCGGTGCGCGGTGCCCGAGAGGAGACCTCGGACTCGAGCGCGTCCGAGTCGCCCCGTTCGACGAATACGGTCGCGATTCCGCGACCACGACCGCGCGATGCGCCGCCGGTCATCATCAGACCGGCGTAGTCGGCGGTCGATCCGGGAAGCGGGATGCGCCCGAGCGCCTTGCCCAGCAGCCCGCCGATCGAGTCGACGTCCTCGTCCTCGAGGTCGAGCCCGAACAGGTCGCCCACCTCGTCGACGCCGAGTCGCGCGCTCACCCGGAACCGGCCGGGGCCGACCTCGACGATCTCGTCACTGGGCGGGTCGTACTCGTCGGCGATCTCACCGACCAGCTCCTCGATGAGGTCTTCGAGGGTGACGAGTCCCGAGACCCCGCCGTACTCGTCGACGACCATGCACACGTGCACGGCGTCGCGCTTCATCTGCTGCAGGAGCGTCTCGGCCTTCATCGACTCGGGAACGAAGATCGGCGGCCGTGCGATCGGGCGGATGGATGCCGTGCGCCACCCGGCCTCGTCGCCGAAGCCGAACTGCACCAGGTCCTTGAGGTAGAGGATGCCGACGACGTCGTCGGCGTCGTCGTCCATGATCGGCACGCGCGAGACGCCCTTGTCGAGGAAGATGTGCATCGCGCCGGTCGTCGTCTCATCGGCATCCACCGTGACCATGTCGGTGCGCGGGATCATCACCTCGCGGACGTACCGGTCGGTGAAGTCGAAGACCGAGTGGATCAGTTCGCGGTCGTCCTGCTCGATGAGCTCCTTCTCGGCGGCGTCGTCGATGATGCTGAGCAGCTGCTCCTCCGACGCGAAGGACGACCCTCGCGAGACACCGGGAGTCAGCCGGGTTCCCAGGATGACGAGGCCGTGCGCGAGCGGTCCGAGGACGATCCGCACACCCCGCACGACGGGGGCGGTGGCACGCAGGAGACCCTTGGCGTGCTGACGGCCGACGTTGCGCGGGCTCGCACCGACGACGACGTACGACACGCCGGTCATGAGGACGGCGGCGGCGAGCATCGCCCACCAGATGCTGTCGAACAGCAGGGTGAAGGCCACCGTCACCAGCACCGCCGCCGATGTCTCGGCGAGCACGCGGATGAAGATCACCGCGTTGGCATGCGCCTCGGGGTCGTCGGCGATGCGCCGCAGCGGGCGTCCGTTGCGCACCGTGTCGGCGAGGTCGAGCAGGTCGGCTCGACTGCTGACGGTCAGTGCCGCGTCGAGCGCGGCCATCAGGGCGCCGAAGGCGAGCAGCAGCGCCGCGGCGATCAGCAGGAACGCGGCGGTCATGCGCGATGTCGTCGGCGCTCGGCGGACTGGAAGCCCACGATGAGGTCCTTCTGAAGGCCGAACATCTCGCGCTCCTCGTCGGGCGTCGCGTGGTCGAATCCCAGCAGATGCAGCAGACCGTGGGTCGTGAGCATCACGAGCTCGTCCATGGTGGAGTGCCGCGCCGCCGTCGCCTGCGTCTCGGCGACCTGGGGGCACAGCACGATGTCGCCCAGCAGACCCGGCGGCGTCGGCGCGTCCTCAGTGCCCGGTCGCAGCTCGTCCATCGGGAAGCTCAGCACGTCGGTCGGGCCCGGCTCGTCCATCCACTGCACGTGCAGCGACTCCATGGCACCTTCGTCGACGAGCAGGATCGCGACATCCGCGTCGGCGTGCACGTGCAGCTCGGCGAGGTTCCGCTCGGTGAGGCGAAGCAGGACGGCTTCGTCTACCGCGATGCCGGATTCGTTGCTGATCTCGATCGTCATGAGGATCGCCCTCGCTTCGGGAATCGGTCACGCGGACCGGCCGGACGCGAGGCCGCTCGCCGGTCTGCGCGGTTGGCGAACTCGGATGCCTCGTCGCGCTCACGTCGCGCCGCCAGGCGACGCTCGTCGTACTCGGTGTATGCGTCGACGATGCGTCCCACCAGCGTGTGCCGCACCACGTCGTCGCTCGTGAGGTAGGCGAAGTGGATGTCGTCGATGCGGTCGAGCACGCGCGTGACCAGGCGCAGGCCCGACGCACCCTGCGGCAGGTCGATCTGCGTGATGTCGCCGGTGACGACCATCCGCGTGCCGAATCCGAGCCGCGTGAGGAACATCTTCATCTGCTCGGGCGTCGTGTTCTGCGCCTCGTCGAGCACGACGAACGAATCATTCAGCGTCCGACCACGCATGTACGCCAGGGGCGCGACCTCGATCGTGCCGGTTGCGATGAGCTTGGGCACCAGCTCGGGGTCCATCATCTCGTTGAGGGCGTCGTACAGCGGGCGCAGGTAGGGGTCGATCTTGTCGGTGAGGGTTCCGGGGAGGAATCCCAGCCGCTCCCCCGCCTCGACCGCCGGCCGGGTGAGGATGATGCGGCTCACCTCGCGCCGCTGCAGCGCCTGCACCGCCTTCGCCATCGCGAGGTAGGTCTTGCCGGTGCCCGCCGGTCCGATGCCGAAGACGACTGTGTGGTCGTCGATCGCATCGACGTAC
>JAUHVN010000296.1 GCA_030425055.1 Actinomycetes bacterium
TCCGGCCGGCGGACGCTGGAACTTCGACGCCGACAACCGCGAGCCGCTGCCGAAGGGCGGTGTCGACGTGCCCGCGCTGTCGAGGCCCGTGGTCGACGACATCACGGCGGCGGCGATCGACGAGGTCGCCGAGCGGTTCGCCGACCACCCCGGCTACCCGGCGGAGTTCTGGCTTCCGGTCACGCCGGCGGGCGCGCGCGACTGGCTGGACGTCTTCATCGCCGAGCGGTTCGCCGACTTCGGCCGCTACGAGGACGCGATGGCGGCCGACGAGCCTTTCCTCTTCCACGCAGTCATCAGCCCGCTGCTGAACACGGGGCTGCTGACGGTCGACGAGGTGATCGCGGCGGCGACGGATGCCCGCGACGACGTGCCGCTCGCGGCGCTCGAGGGGTTCGTGCGGCAGGTGATCGGGTGGCGCGAGTACATGCGCGGGGCGTATCGCGCGCAGCCCGACCTGATCGATGCCAACCACTTCGGTCTGCGCCGACGGCTGGAGTCGTGGTGGTTCGATGGGCGCGGCATCCCCGACGATCTTCCGGTCCCGGTCGGCGCCGTGCTCGAGCGGGTGCACCGGTGGGGGTACGCCCACCACATCGAGCGGCTCATGGTGCTCGGCAACTGGATGCTGCTCAACGGCTATGCGCCGAAGTCGGTGTTCGACTGGTTCCAGGCGCTGTTCGTCGACGCCTACGAGTGGGTCATGGTGCCGAACGTGCAGGGCATGAGCCAGTACGCCGACGGCGGGGGAGTCGCGACCAAGCCCTACATCTCGGGCGGCGCGTATCTGCAGCGGATGGGCTCGTGGTGGCCGAGCGAGGGCGCCGCGCGCGAGTCGAGGTTCACGTCGGCGTACTGGGAGTTCCTCGAGCGGCACGAGGCGAAGCTGAGCGACAACCACCGGCTCGCGATGCCGCTCGCCCAGATGCGCAAGCGCACCGGTCGCTGAGCGAACGCCGTCTGCCAGGTCGCTGAGCGAACGCCGTCCGCCAGGTCGCTGAGCGAGCGCCGTCTGCCAGGTCGCTGAGCGAGCGCAGCGAGACGAAGCGCTAGTCCTCGAACATCAGGGTGATCGCCCACCCCGTCGCGTCGGCCAGCCGCGTCGCGAGTTCGCGGGCGCGCCGCCGTGCCTCATCGACACCGGCGAGCGCGTGCACGTCGATCGCGAGGGGCGGCGGTTCACCGAACTTCGGGATCTCGATCTGCGCCCACACGCCGTCGGCGAGCGGGATGCGCGGGACCGCGGTTCCGGCATCCCGAACGTCCGCTCCGACCGCGCGCGACACGGTCTCCAGCGCCTCGAGTTTGTCGACCGCGACGTCGGCGACGATCGTCGCGACGGCGGTCTCGGTCGCTTCGGCGGTCATGCCGACAGTTTCGCACTGCCACCGACCAGCGGCGGAACGATCACGCGAGTGTGAGGCCGGCGACTTCGAGGAGCAGCAGCGCGGCGACGACGAACGCCAGCCCGGTGTAGACGAGGTCTTCGACCCAGTCGAGGATGCCCGGCTTGCGCGCGATCATCATCGTCGGGTTGTAGTAGAAGATCGAGGCGGCGATCACGAGCACGATGAAGACGAGTCCGATCCATGCTGCGAAGGGAACCCCGAGGAACAGCAGCACGATCACGATGGCGGCGAGGACGTAGAGCCACAGGCCGCGCACGAACGCGGGCAGCGAGTCGTAGCGCGAGACGCCCGTCCTGGCGATCGCACGCCAGAACTCGTAGAGCAGTGAGATGGCGAACGAGACGACGAGCGTCCACGCCGAGAGGGACTCGAGCAGGGTGGGGTGGGCGGCGGTCACGAGGTGCTCCTTTTCGGTTGCGATCGAGATGAATGAGAGTCAGGGTCGGCGGGGTGCGGCGGCGTCCACGTCTGGATCGACGCGATCTGCCTGGCGAGGGCCGACGGGGGCGTGAACCGCAGCGTCATGTCGCGGATGCCGACGCCGATCCGGCTCTGCACGTGGGCCACACGTCCCACCGCCCGCGAGCGGCGCGCGATCGACTGGGTGCGCCGCCGGCGCAGCGAGTCGTAGGCGCCCAGGGCGGAGTCGAGCGCCGACGGCGACACCTCGCCATCCGCCAGCGGAGCGACCAACGCCGTGAGGGTCGCGGCATCCTCCATCGCCTGCGCCCCGCCCTGGCCGAGGTCGGGGGTCATCGCGTGAGCGGCGTCACCCAGCAGGACGCAGCGCCCGCGTCGGAACGTCGCAAGCGGCGCCGCGAGATCATCGATCGGATGCCGCAGCACGTCCGACGGGTCGGTGGCGTCGATCAGCTCGCTGATCGGCTCGTGCCACCCGCTGAAGAGTCGGCCGACTTCGGCGAACTCGTCGGGAATCCGGGCGTCCCTCGGCATCGTCGCGACGGCGAACCAGTACACGCGCCCGCCGGGCAGAGGGGCCACACCGAAGCGGAGTCCACGACCCCAGGTCTCGCCGGCGGCTCCCCGCAGATCCACCGGGTGCGCGGTCACGCCGCGCCACGCCGAGTAGCCGCTGTAGCGGAGGCCGGGATCGCCCGGCCATGACCGCCGCACCGCGCTCCGTATGCCGTCGGCCGCGACGACGAGGTCGAATGCTTCGTCGACGACGGTTCCCTCGCGATGCAGCGAGACCGAACCGGTGGTCGGGTCGACGGCGCGTACAGCGGCGCCCAACACGAGCGTCTGCGGTCGAAGCGAGTCGACGAGGACTCGGTGCAGGTCGGCACGGTGCACGACACGAAGCCCGGTGAGCACGTGCGGGGGGATCGTGGCCAGCCACGTGCCGTCCGGCGTCCGCTGGCCACCGCGCAGGCCGCTCATCTCATCTGAGGCGATGGTGCGGAAGCCATCACCGATGCCGAGCGCGTCGAGCGCGGTCACACCGTTGGCGAAGACAGAGAGTCCTGAGCCGACGGGAGCGAGTGACGCAGCCCGCTCGAGCACGACGACATCGGCGCCCGCGCTCTGCAGTCCGATGGCTGCACACAGACCGCCGATCCCGGCGCCGACAACCGCAATTCTCACATCGTGCTCCTCTACAGGTGTAGAGCACTATACGCCTGTAGAGTTTCAGCATGCAAGAGCCCGTCGAAACGCGCACGCGTCCGCAGGTGATCGCGGATGCCGCTGTTCATCTGATCGCCACCGAAGGGCTCCGCGCCCTCACGCACAGGGCGGTCGACACGGCTGCGGGGCTGCCGCAGGGATCGACGTCGTACTACGCCCAGACGCGAGCAGCCCTGCTCGAACTGGTCGCCCACCGTCTCGCGGAACGCAGCCTCGCAGACCTGCGTACGCTCTTCGGTGCGCTCGCAGCAGCGCAGCCCGAGAGCGACCCCCGCGCGCAGGACGAGCAGCTCACCGAACTGCTCGCCGCCTTCGCGGGACGGCTCGTAGACCGCTCCGACGACATGCGGGCCCGGTACGCGCTGGTGGTCGACTTCGTCGACCGCGAGCCGCTTCGCGGCATCCTCACCTCACGCTCGCCGCTGCTCGGAGAGGGTCTGACCATCGCGCAGGGCGCCTTCTCGCGGCTGGGTTTCGACTTGACGTCTTCGCAGCTGCAGGATCTCTTCGTCCTCGTCGACAGTCTGGTCTTCGCGATGACGGTGCGCGGTGGCGCCGAGCCGCTCGGATTCGACCCGTCGGCCATCATCGCGGCGCACCTGCGCGGAGTGCGGGCGGGGCTGGGCTGACCCTCGT
>JAUHVN010000297.1 GCA_030425055.1 Actinomycetes bacterium
GCGGGCTCGGCCGGCGCGGCGGGGGCCGCCGGGCCGGGCTTGGCCGCGGGCTTCGCGCCGGGCTTGGCAGCCGGAGCGGCGCCGGGCTTGGCAGCCGGAGCGCCCGGCTTCGCCGGTGCCGTAGGCGCCTTCGCGCGGGTGCCGTTCGAGCTCGCCGGCGCGGCGGGCGCGTCGGCGGTCTTGCTCGCGCCGTCAGCCTCGAGGGCCGCGCGGAGCTTGCGAGCCACCGGGGGCTCGATGGTGGAGGAAGGACTCTTGACGAATTCGCCGAGTTCCTTCAGCTTCGCGAGGGCGACCTTGCTGTCGACGCCGAGCTCGGAAGCGATCTCGTGCACGCGTGGTTTTGCCACAATTCTCCTGTCTGGGGGGTCTACCCCGGACAGGGCAGACCGTTAGTTGCGGACGGGTCTCATTTCGAGCCGTTCACTTTGTGTCCATAGCCGTTCAGCCGTTTCTCGATGGTCTGCGTGTCAAGCGGGCCTGACACACGCAATGCTCGCACGAAGGCACGGCGCCGGATGGCGGCATCCATGCACTCGGTCGTCTCGTGCACCCACGCGCCCCGTCCCGGCATCGACGCGCGCTCGTCGGGGACGAGGACGGAATCGATGACCACAACCCTGAGGAGGGCTGATCGAGGGGCACGCGTGCGGCATCCGACGCACGTTCGTACGGGTTCCATGTTACACCTCGCGCTTCGTCTCGCTTCGCTCGCTCAGCGACCCGAGGCGTTGCGCTCAGCCGTCTTCCAGAATCGAATCCGGCTGGATGTCGATCTTCGCGCCGGTGAGCTTCGCGGCCAGTCGGGCGTTCTGCCCCTCTTTGCCGATCGCCAGCGAGAGCTGGTAGTCGGGAACGAGCGCACGCACCGCCTTGGTGTTGGCGTCGAGCACGAACGCCGACGTCACCTTCGCGGGCGACAGGGCGTTCGCGACGAACTTGGGCAGTTCGGCGTCGTAGTCGACGATGTCGATCTTCTCGCCGCCCAGCTCTTCGGTCACTGCGCGGACGCGACGGCCGAGCTCGCCGATGCACGCCCCCTTGGCGTTGATCGACGGGTCGTTGGCCTTGACCGCGATCTTGGTGCGGTGACCGGCCTCGCGCGCGAGCGAGACGATCTCGACGAGGCCCGCGGGGATCTCGGGCACCTCGAGCGCGAACAGCTTCCTGACCAGCCCCGGATGCGTGCGCGACACCGTGATGGACGGGCCCTTCGTGCCCTTAGCCACGCTGGTCACGTACACGCGAAGGCGCGAGCCGTGCGGGTACTCCTCGCCGGGCGACTGCTCCTCGGGGGGCAGGATCGCCTCGACCGTGCCGAGGTCGACGTGCACCATGCGCGGGTTGGGGCCCTGCTGCACGACGCCGGCGACGATGTCGCCCTCCTTGCCGCGGAACTCGCCGAGCACCGCGTCGTCGGCGATGTCGCGCAGGCGCTGGCTGATGACCTGCTTGGCGGCGAAGGCGGCGATGCGGCCGAAGTCGTCGGGCGTCGTCTCCTCTTCGCCGATCACCGCGCCCTCGTCGTCGGTGAGCGGCACGAAGATCGCGACGTGGCCCGTCTTGCGGTCGAGCTCGGCGCGGGCTCCTTCGGGGAGCTCTCCGTCGGGCGAGCTGTGCTTCGCGTAGGCGGTCAGGATTGCCTGCTCGATGATCCGCACGAGCTCGTCGAAGGGAATGTCCTTCTCCCGCTCGATCGTCTTCAGCAGTCCGAGATCGATGTCCACGATGGCCTCCGTATTCAGCTCTCACCGGCGGGCGCGGCACGCCGGAACCCTACAACGTTACCGGATGCAGTCGTCGACGGGAGTATCGCGGTCGAGGAATCGCGCCTGGGTCCAGTTGACGAGCACCGGCAGGAACCGCGAGCGGGGCTGCAGGGGCTCGAGGTGGTTGTATGAGGCGTAGCGCACCCAGCGCACCTGCTCCCCCGATGCGCAGAGGGATGCCACGAATTCCTCCTGCAGGCGGGGCGGCACCACCTCGTCGGCGTCGCCCCACGCGACGAGCAGCGGCGAGGGCCACGGACCGACGGCGGCGTTCTCCTGCAGGCGCCGACCGAGCGTGCCCGCGGTGAGGTCGCCGGTGTAGAGGGGCTGATCCTCGCTGAGGCCCAGCGCCGCTGCGACCGAGACGATCACACCGGGCTCGCTCGGACATCGCCGGGTCATCTCGCGGACGATCGTGCGCCCTCCCGGGAGCACGTACTGCGTGAGGTTCACATCGGGGTAGGTGTCGGCGTACGGCACCAGCACCCACGACGTCAGGATCGACAGCAGTGCGTCGGGTTCGCCCGTGACCATCGCCTCGGCGAGGGCGTGCGGGTCCGCGACCGGCGCGAGGACCGCGGTGCCGACGATCTCGAGCTCGGGCGTGTAGTCGTGCGCGAGCTGCGAAGCCCACAGTGCCGCGTGGCCGCCCTGGCTGTGCCCCCACATCGCGACCTCCGGCGACAGTGCGATCCCCTCGACCTGGTCGGCCGCGAGCACGGCGTCGAGCGTCGACTGCGCCTCGCCGACGCCGATCAGATACGGGAACACGCCCGGTGCGCCCTGACCCGAGTAGTCGGATGCCACCACGACCCAGCCGCGCGCGATGGCGTCGTCCACGGCGGGGATCATCCAGGCCGTCGCCGCCTCCTCGCGCAGACTCGGTGCGCAGCCGCGTGCGACGCCCGTTGTGCCGTGGTTCCACGCGACGACGGGGCGCAGGCCGGGCAGCGAATCCTCGGGAGAGATGACGAGCGCGCTCGCCACCGCGGGCTCGCCGAGCGCGGTGCGGGTCGTGTACAGGATGCGGCGCACCTCCGCGCCTTCGGGCGCGCGGCCCGCGAAGTCGTCGGAGCGGATGAGCATGCCGTGCCGCGTCGGCACGTCGTCCGGTGGGTTGTAGAACGAGTCGACGACCGGTGCGCCCTCGTCGAGCCAGTCGTTGACCGCCCATGCCGCGCCCGAGGCGACGACCAGCACGACGGCGAGCGCAACGCGGGCTGCACCAGTGACGAACGCCCGCCGTCGGCCGACGGCGGGAGTGTGCTCTTCGAGCGGGCTGGGCCGGGCGCGCTCGCGGATCGCGCGGAACAGCAGCGAGCCGCCGAAGCCGATCGTGCGGACACCGAAGACGATGGCGACCAGCAGCACGGTGACGTCGGGCCATGCGAGCGCGAGAACGCCGAACACGAGCTGGCTCGCACCCCAGGCTGCCGCGAGGATGCGCTCGGTGGCCGTTCCGCCAGAGAGCGCGTCACCGAACGAGGCGAGTCCGCCGACGATGAGCAGCGCGGCGAGCACCGCCGGCAGGATGTCGAGGCTGCGGCCGAGGAACGCGAGCACCGCGATCCCGAGCAGGATCCACGCCGTGGCGAACAGCCGCGTGACCCACGTCGCAGACGAGTGTCGGCTGGCGACCTCGGCGATCCCCGAGATGATGGCGCTCAGTCCGACGTACACGCCGAGCAGGATCACCGACGAGAGCGGGCGCGTGATCATGAGGGCGCCGAGCAGCACGAGACCGAGCCCGGCGACGATGCGCAGCCACGCCGGAGCGGACTCCAACAGCGTCGGCAGCGCGCTCAGGCGCAGCCGACGCCGAGGGCGAGGGTCCCGCTTCACCCGGTCATGATAGGCGCCGATACCGGGAGCACCCTTGTCGGCGCAAGCGGCGCGCCGACATACTG
>JAUHVN010000298.1 GCA_030425055.1 Actinomycetes bacterium
GATCTGTGCCAGCATCGTGTCCTTTCCTACGCGTCTGGCTTCGATCACGAGGCTGCCAGTGCCGTTGATCGTCGCACCGGTGACCACGTCGCCTTCGACTTTCTCGACCGGCACAGGCTCGCCCGTGAGCATCGACTCGTCGATCTGCAGGGCGCGGGATGCCACGACCATCGCGTCGGCGGGGACCTGATCGCCGGCGCGCAGCACGAGGAGGTCGTCGGCGACCACCTCGGACGGCGCGATCTCGGATTCGACGCCGTCGCGGCGCACCCGCGCGCGGGGCGCGTTCAGCAGCGCGAGCCGGTCGAGGGCGGCCTTGGCCTTGAACTCCTGATAGCTGCCGATGATCGAGTTCGCGAAGGCGGCGAGACCGAACAGCGCGTCCTGCCATCGGCCGAGCACGAGCAGGATGCCGAAGCACGTGAACACGATGCCGTTGAACAGCGTGAAGACGTTGGCCCGCACGATGGTCCACGCGCTGCGGCTCGTGTCGGACTCGAACACGTTGACGCGCCCGTCCGCGATGCGCTCGGCGACCTCGGCGGCGGTGAGCCCCGACGTCGCATCGGTCGGTGCGCGGTCGGAGACGTCGGGGGCGGCATCCATGCACACACCCTACGGTCGACGGGCTGTCGGCACGGGTCGGAGGCGACAGAATGGAGGGATGCCATCCGATGTGATCCTGCATCTGCGCCGCGCCGGCGTCTCCCTCGTCCTCGATGGGCGCGGCGGGCGCCTCCCCCAGGTGGTCCATTGGGGTGAGGCTCTCCCCGACCTCTCCGCCGAAGAGCTCTCCGGCGTGTGCGACGCGGTCGTGCCCGTCGTCGGATCGAACAACCCGGATGCCGCACCCCGCCGCGCGATCCTGTCCGAGCACCGTGACGGGTGGACCGGGCGGCCGGGCATCGCCGGCTCGTACAGCGGGACGTCGTGGTCGCCGCGACTCGACGTCGACTCGGTGACGGTCGACGGCGTGGAGGCGCACGGGGTGGTCGCGGCGGGCTCTGCGACGGCCCGGTTCGACGCCCACGACGGCGGACTCGCGCTCCGCCTCGAGGTCGAGCTGCTCGCGAGCGGCCTCGTCCGACTTCGGGCGTCCGTCCGCAACGACGACGACCGGCCGTACACCGTCGACGACGTGAGCCTCACCCTTCCGATCCCCGCCGAGGCGACCGAGCTGCTCGATTTCACCGGCCAGCACAACGGCGAGCGCATGCCGCAGCGCACCCCGCTGGTCGGCGGCATCCACCTTCGCGAGAATCGACGCGGTCGCACCGGGGCCGACAGCGCGTTCGTGCTGCACGCCGGCGTCCCCGGGTTCGGATTCGCCGCCGGATCGGTCTGGGCGCTGCACACCGCGTGGAGCGGGAACCACCGTCACTATGCGGAGCGCGTGTTCACCGGCGGGCAGCTCCTCGGCGGCGGGGAAGTGCTGCTTCCCGGAGAGGTCGTGCTCGCGCAGGGCGAGGAGTACGCGAGCCCGTGGGTCTACGGCGCGTACGGCGACGGGCTGGATGCGATCGCCCACCGCTTCCACGCCCACCTGCGAGCGGGATCGCGCGCACCGTCGGCCGACCGCCCCGTCACCCTCAACGTGTGGGAGGCGGTGTACTTCCGACACGACGTCGACGAGCTCGTGACATTGGCGGAGACGGCCGCCGACCTCGGTGTGGAGAGGTACGTCCTCGACGACGGCTGGTTCGGCGCACGCCGGCACGACCGTGCTGGGCTCGGCGACTGGACCGTGTCCGCCGACGTCTGGCCGGACGGGCTGCATCCCCTGGTCGACCGGGTTCACGCGCTGGGGATGCAGTTCGGACTGTGGTTCGAGCCCGAGATGGTGAACCTCGACAGCGACCTGGCGCGTGCCCACCCGGAGTGGATCATGGCGGCGCGCGACGATCTCCCCGTCGAGTCCCGGTTCCAGCAGGTCCTCAACCTGTCGCATCCCGACGCGTACGCGCACGTGCGGGGGCAGCTGACCGCGCTGCTCGACGAGTACCCGATCGACTACATCAAGTGGGATCACAATCGCGATCTGATCGACGCAGGTGATCGCACGCGTGGCGGGCGTCCGGCCGTGCACGCGCAGACCGCTGCCTTCTACCGGCTGCTGGACGAGCTTCGCGAGGCCTACCCGCGCCTGGAGATCGAGTCGTGCTCGTCGGGAGGAGGGCGCGTCGATCTCGGGGTGCTCGAACGCACCGACCGCATCTGGGTCTCCGACAACAGCGATCCCCACGACCGGCAGTCCATGATGCGGTGGTCGGTTCAGCTCGTGCCCCCGGAGTACCTGGGCGCGCACATCGCGTCAGGTCACTCGCACACCACCGGGCGACGCATGGACCTCTCCTTCCGTGCGATCACGGCGGTGTTCGGACACCTCGGGATCGAGTGGAATCTCGGCGACACGACCGAGGCCGAGAGGCGGGTGCTCGCGACGTGGATCGACTTCTACAAGGAGCACCGTGCCCTGCTGATGGCGGGGACCGTCGTGCGCATCGACGGCTCCGACGACGACGTGGTCACCCACGGGGTCGTGTCGGCGGATCGGTCCTCGGCGCTCTTCTCGAGCGCGGTGCTCGACACGACCTCGCCCGAGCCCCCCGCACCGCTGAGACTGCGGGGCCTCGATCCCGCACGCGCGTACCGCATCCGTCCGGTGCTGATCGGCGAGCTCCCGTCGGGTCTGCATGCCCCGCAGTGGTGGGGCGAAGCATCGGATGCCGCGGAGCAGGCGGCATCCGAGTACTGGGATCGCGGAACCCGCAGCGACGTCACCTACCCGGGAGCCGTGTTCCGCGCCGGCGTGCTCGAGACCGTGGGCGTCGCGTCACCCCGCGTGCATCCCGACCACGCCGTGCTGTACTTCGTCACCGCTCAGGACTGATGCGGAGCCGCCCGTCGGCGATCTCCACGGGCAGCGGATCGACGATGCCCCCGACGAATGCCCCGTCGTCGCCGGCGTTGCGGAACGCGAGCAGCACCCACGACTCGTCCCGGCGGCGCAGGAGTCGTCCGACGTACAGCGACTCGTCGGTGACGCGATAGGCGTCCTCGATCGCGAAGGGGCCCGCGGTTCCGGGCGCGTCGACCGCCCAGATCCCTCCGCGCGATCCCTCGCGCGACCCGCCGAGCTCTCCCCCGAGACACGAGAAGAGCAGCACGAGGTGGCCGTCCACGTCGTGGACCTGCGCGACTTCGAGCTGGCCGAACCCCGCCCCGGGAGCCGAGAGCGGGGGCTCGACGGTCCACGACTCGAGATCCCGCGAGACGGCGGTGCCGATGACGCCGCGCTCGGCAGGCGCTCCCGTCGCCGACCGCGCGGTGATCAGCATCCGCCACCCGTCGCCCTCCCGGACGACGAACGGGTCCCGCCACGCTTCCTCGTGCCAGTCCTCGCCCGGCGCGGTCTCGTACCAGCGCGGATCGGCACGGAGCTCGAACGCGTCGCGCTCCCAGGTGATGAGATCGCGCGAACGCGAAGACCCGATCCGCTGCACCCTTCCGCCGCCGTCCCGCGCGATCCCTGACGTGAACATGCGCCAGGTGCCTTCGTCGTCCCGCACGACCGAACCCGTCCATGTCGCGAGGTCGTCGAAGCTTCCCGGCGTTCCCGGGACGAGCGCGTCGGGCAGCTCGGTCCAGCTCACGAGATCGGCCGACACCGCG
>JAUHVN010000299.1 GCA_030425055.1 Actinomycetes bacterium
GATCCTCGGGGTCGTGCCGGCCGAGGTCTGCGGCGGTGAGGAACTTGCCCGGCACCAGGCCGCCGTTCTTGTGGGGAACGAGCGTGATGAGGTGGGGCAGGTCGGTGTAGGTGCGGGCGAAGTCCACGAAGAACGGCACGCGCTGGTCGACGTAGCGCTCCTTGAGGATGACGTGCCCCATCGCCATCGCGAGTGCCGCGTCGGTGCCGGCCTGACAGGGCAGCCACTCGTCGGCGAACTTCGTGTTGTCGGCGTAGTCGGGGCTGACGGTGACCACCTTGGTGCCGCGGTAGCGCACCTCGGCCATCCAGTGCGCGTCGGGGGTGCGGGTCACCGGCACGTTCGAGCCCCACATCATGAGGTAGGTGGCATCCCACCAGTCGCCCGACTCGGGCACGTCGGTCTGGTCGCCGAACACCTGGGGGCTGGCCACGGGCAGGTCGGCGTACCAGTCGTAGAAGCTCGTCATCACGCCGCCGAGCAACTGCGTGAACCGGGTGCCGACGCAGTGCGAGACCATCGACATGGCCGGGATCGGCGAGAAGCCCGCCACGCGGTCGGGTCCGTACTCCTTGATGGTGTGCACGTAGCCCGCCGCGACGAGTTCGACCGCTTCCGCCCACGTCGCGCGGACCAGACCGCCCTTGCCGCGGGCCCGCTGGTAGCGGATGCGGGTGTCGCGGTTCTTCGTGATCTCGCCGAACGCCAGCACCGGATCGCCCAGGCGCGCCTTGGCTTCGCGGTACGAGTCGAGCAGCACTCCGCGCACATAGGGGTACCGCACGCGGGTCGGCGAATACGTGTACCACGAGAAAGCAGCGCCCCGCGGACATCCGCGGGGCTCGTACTCGGGTCGGTCGGGGCCGACGCTGGGGTAGTCGGTCTGCTGGGCCTCCCAGGTGATGATGCCGTCTTTGACGTACACCTTCCACGAACACGACCCGGTGCAGTTGACCCCGTGGGTGGACCGCACGACCTTGTCGTGGCTCCAGCGGTCGCGGTAGAACGCATCCCCGTCGCGTCCACCGGTCAGGAACGCCGCGCGATGGTCGTCGGTCTGATCCCAGCGTGTGAAGAAGCGCCCCGCCGCGAGCAGGGCGTCGGATGCCGCGCCGTCCACACCGATCTGGGGCGTCATGGGTCGGACACTATCCAACCGTGTCTGAGGTAAGTCAACCCTCACGGATGAACTCGTCCGTCTCAGCCGGGGGCGTGCGAAACCGCCCGTCGGCCCGAGTAGGCCACGATCAACCGGAACACCGACCACACCACCCCCAGCACGGCGCCGGCGATCAGCACGAGGCCGAGGTCGGGCTGGAACAGCAGGATCGTGCCGATGGGCGCGCCGATCATGTCGGGCACGAGGCTCAGCATCACCCAGGCGGCGACGATCGTCGTCAGCAGCGGGACCCAGAGGGTGAACACCCCGGATGCCCACGTCTTCGCGCGGATCTGCCGGCGGTGAAGCCACGCCCAGACGATCGCTGCGAGGTAGAACACCGGCAGCAGTGCGAGTCCGAGGAAGAGCAGCTGCTGACCCCAGCGCGAGCCCTCACCCGCGTACTCGCGGTCGAGACCCGCCGCGGTCACCGCGTTGCGCAGCTGCACTGTTTCTCCAAAGCCCATTCCGCTACCGCGGTTCACGAAGACGACGACGGCATCGCCCTCCGACGGCACCATGGTCGCGAGCGTCTCGATGCCGGGCGTCGCGCCCGAGTGCCAGACGGTGCCGGCAGCCGAGTCGATGAACCAGCCCAGGCCGTACCAGGGGGAGGCCGGGCTCGCAGGGCGCATCATCAGCGCCTTGCCCTCGGCGCTGAGCACGTCGTCCTCGCCGTTCATCATCGTCTGCAGGTAGAGCGCCAGGTCATCGGCGGTGGCGACGATCCCGCCCTGCGGGGCGGTCGCGCGATCGGTGCGCGCGCTCGCGGGCAGGCTCCCGAAGAACCACGGCCGGTGACCGATCGCCATCTCGTCGTGCGTCTCGCCGTCGGCGACGAAGCTGTCGTCCATGCCCAGCGGCTCGAGGATGTGCTCGGCGACGTAGCTCTGGTACTCCTGCCCGCTCACGACCTCGAGCATCCGTCCGGCGATCTGGTAGTTGACGTTCGAGTACTCCCACCGTTCCTCGGGGGCGTACGCCGGCGTGAGGCCGACGAGACCGTCGACGACCCGCTCGAGCGCATCGATCTCGTCCGAGCCGTCGTGCGAGGCGTTGCCCTGCAGGGTCGAGTAGCCGCTGGTGTGACTCAGCAGCTGGCGCACGGTGATGTCGGCGGCAGGGCCGTCGGCGAAGCCGGTCAGGTAATCGGAGAAGGGCGCGTCGAGGTCGATCTCGTCGGCCTCGACCAGCTGCATGATCGCCAGCGCCGTGAAGCTCTTCGAGATCGACCCGATGACGAACGGCGTCTGCGCGGTGAGGGCCTCACCGCTGCCGGCGAGCCGTTCGCCCTCGGCGCCGCTGCTCGCCACCTCGCCGTCCGTGACGACGGCGTAGGCGACACCGGGGGCGCCGGATGCCGGGAGTTCGACGGCGATCACCTGGTCGACGGTCGCATCCGGAGCGGACGCGGGGAACACCGCGCCGAGGCTGAGGGCGAGGGTGGCGAGCAGACGCACAGCGGACTCCAGGCGGTCGTCGGGTGTGATGGGATGACCTAGACCGTACTGGTACTTTGTACGAAGATCAACCCGACCGCTGTCGGCGCAGCCGCGGCATGCGCGCCGGCACCCCTTCCGCCGAGTTCGGGTCGCTCGCGATGTGGGCGGTCGCCCACCGGTGGTACACCGCGACGAGGGGCACCGACGACAGGCCGTGCAGCAGGATGCTCAGTGCCACGGTCACCACGACGGTCGTCAGCAGGATGCTCCCCTCGGGCACTCCCTCTTCGAGCGCCATGAGGGCGAACACGAGCGACGCGAGACCGCGCGGCCCGAACCATCCGATGAACGCGATCGTGGGCAGCCGGATGCGGCGGCCCGCCAGCGCGACGGCCACCGGGACCATGCGCACCACCGTGAGGCTCAGCACCGCGTAGAGCACCACCTGCCACGTGATGTACGGGATGACGAGCACGAGGGCGAGGGCGCCGAAGCCGATCCAGGTCACCGCCGCCAGCAGGCCACCGGCCTCTTCGGTGAGCACACTCACCTCCGACCGGGTGCGACCGGCGAGCCGGCCGAAGACGATCCCGCCGACGAACGCGGCGATGAAGCCGCTGCCGCCGAGGGTGTCGGCGATCGCGAAGCACAGCAGCGCGGTCGCGAGCGGCAGCACCTGTCGCCAGTGTGCGCCGACCCAGCCTCGGGCATCCGTGAACGCGAAGACGGCGCCGCCCACGAGAGCCGCGCCGACACCGGCCAGCAGACCGCCGCCGAGCTGCGTCCACATGTTCATGAGCACGGCGCCGGGCACGTTCATCTCGAGCTCGGCGTTCGCGATCGACAGCGCCACGAGAAAGAGCGGCACGGCCAGCCCGTCATTGAGGCCGCTCTCGACGTCGAGGGCCTGCCGCACTCGGCTGGGCACCGCGGTGTCTTCGACCACCTTCTGGCCGAGCGCGGCATCCGTCGGGGCGAGCATGATCGCCAGCAGCACGATCGATGCGAACGCGACGTCGGGGAAGACGAGCAGACCGACGCCGACACCTGCGAGCACCGTGAGCGGCAGA
>JAUHVN010000300.1 GCA_030425055.1 Actinomycetes bacterium
ATCCGGCGATCCGCCGCACGTCCTCCTCGGTCGCGTCGTGGGCGGTCACGCCGACGAGCGCCATGCGCCCGGCGGTGACGGTGCCCGTCTTGTCGAGCACGATCGTGTCGACGCGGCGCGTGGACTCGAGGACCTCCGGACCGCGGATGAGGATGCCCAGCTGCGCACCGCGACCCGTGCCGACCAGCAGCGCGGTCGGAGTCGCGAGGCCCAGCGCGCACGGGCACGCGATGATGAGCACCGCGACGGATGCCGTCAGGGCCGCCTCGACGGGGAAGCCGAGCAGCAGCCACACGACGGCCGTCGCGACCGCGAGGGCGAGCACGATCGGCACGAAGACCGCCGAGATGCGGTCGGCGAGGCGCTGCACGTGCGCCTTGCCCGACTGCGCCTGTTCGACGAGCCGCGCCATCTGCGCGAGCTGGGTGTCGGCGCCGACGCGCGTGGCGCGCACGAGCAGCCGCCCGTCGGTGTTGACGGTCGCACCGATCACGGGGGAGTCGGGACCCACCTCGACCGGCAGTGACTCGCCGGTGACCATGCTCGCGTCGACCGCCGACGCGCCCGCGACGATCACGCCGTCGGTGGCGATGCGCTCGCCGGGGCGCACGGCGAAGAGGTCGCCGACGCGCAGGGCCTCGACCGGCATCCGCACCTCGACGCCGTCGCGCACGATCGTGACGTCCTTGGCGCCGAGCTCGAGCAGCGCGCGCATCGCGGCGCCGGCCCGGCGCTTGGAGCGCACCTCGATGTAACGGCCGGAGAGCACGAACGTCGTGACTCCCGCCGCGACCTCGAAGTAGACGGCGTCGGCGCCCATGCCCGGGGTGACGATCCACTCGAAGCCGTGGGTCATGCCGATGGCCCCGGCACCGCCGAAGAACAGCGCGTACAGCGACCACACGAACGCCGCGCTCACGCCCATCGAGATCAGCGTGTCCATGGTCGCGGCGCCGTGGCGCAGGTTCACCCACGCGGCGCGGTGGAACGGCCACGCGCCCCACGTGACGACGGGCCCGGCGAGAACGAGGGACGCCCACTGCCAGCCGGGGAACTGCAACGGCGGGATCATCGCGAGCAGGATGATCGGCACGGCCAGCACGGCCGAGCCGATCAGCCGTGCGCGCAGGCCGGAGAGCTCGCGATCACCGGTCGGCGCCGCCTCGGGGCGGGGCTCCGTCGCGGTGTATCCGGTCTTCTCGACCTCGTCGATGAGCGCGGATGCCTCGAGGCCGGCGGGGCCCAGCACGACGGCCTTCTCGGTCGCGTAGTTCACCGACGCCACGACGCCGTCGATGCGGTTGAGCCGCTTCTCGATGCGCGCAGCGCACGACGCGCAGGTCATGCCCCCGATCTCGAGCTCGACCCGCTCGCCCTGCGTCTGCGGCAGGGCCGACGACATCAGACGCGCTCCGCCTGGTAGCCGGCCTCGTCGACGGCCGCCAGCACCGCGGCATCCGTCACCGAGTCGGCGGCCTCGAAGCGCAGCATCCCGGTCTTCGCATCGACCGCGACGGCGTCGACGCCCTGCAGGCCCGACACTTCGGTGCGCACCGCGTGCTCGCAGTGTCCGCAGGTCATTCCGGTCACGCGGTATTCACGGGTCTCGGTCATGGGGGTCTCCTCGTCGGTGGTCGAATGAGCGGATGCGGCTCTTCCCGCATCCCTGTCCGACAACAGCATACCCTCAGGGGGTATTCCCGGATCCGAAGGGTGAATCCGGGCTCTCGCATTGCGTTTGATAACGATTCGGGTCCGTTACACATCGTTAACGAAAGGCAACACACCAGAGATCAGCGCGCCGATAGGTTAGACGGACTGGGTGGGCCGCCCGGGGCGTCACCCGCGTTCATACACAGCAAGGAGCAACATGAGCGTCTTCACACGTTCGCGTGCAGGAAAGGTCTTCGGCGGTATCGCCGTGGCCGGAGCCAGCGCGCTTATTCTCGCCGGCTGCGCCGGCGGCGGTGGTGGCGAGTCCACCAGCGAGCCGTCGGAGCCGATGGACGAGCTCAGCCTCAAGGTCGGCACCGCCCTGCCGCAGACCGGCAACCTGGCCTTCCTCGGCCCGCCGGAAGAGGCCGGCGTCGCCTACGCCGCGTCGCAGATCAACGAGGTCTCCGAGGAGACCGGTCTGACCATCGACGTCGTCTACGGCGACTCGGGCGACACCGACAACAAGGCCTACGAGACCGAGATCCCCCGCCTGCTGGGCGAGGACGTCTCGGCCATCATCGGTGCGGCCTCGTCGGGCGTCTCGCTGCAGTTCATCGACCAGGTGACCGGCGCCGGCGTGATCCAGTTCTCGCCCGCCAACACCTCGGATGCGTTCACCACGTACGACGACAACGGGCTGTACTTCCGTACCGCTCCGTCCGACGTCCTGCAGGGCGAGGTCCTGGGCAACCTGATCGCCGAGGACGGCAACCAGACGCTCGGCATGATCGTGCTGAACGACTCGTACGGCACCGGTCTGGCCAAGTACGTCACCGAGGCCTTCGAGGCCGCCGGTGGCGAGGTCGTCGCCGCTCCCACCTACAACACGGGTGACACGAGCTTCGACGCACAGGTCAGCGAGGTCCTCGCGGCCGACCCCGACGCGATCGCCCTGATCACGTTCGAGGAGATCACGACGATCCTGCCGAGCCTGTTCGGCCAGTTCCCCGCCGACAAGATGTACTTCGTCGACGGCAACCTGTCGAACTTCGGCGACGAGTTCCCCGAGGGCTCGCTCACCGGCTCGAAGGGCACCCTGCCCGGTCTGACGATCGACTCGATCGCCGACTTCACCGGCGGCCTCGACGAGTTCGTCGCAGCCGAGGGCATGGACCCGCTCGAGGAGTACAGCTACGCCGCCGAGTCGTTCGACGCGGTCGTGCTGCTCGCGCTCGCCAGCCTGGCTGCCGGCTCGACCGACGCGTCGGCCATCGCCGAGAAGCTGATCGAGGTCTCCGGTGGTTCCGGTGACGGCGAGAAGTGCTCGAGCTACGCCGAGTGCGCCGACATCATCGTCGGTGGCGGCGTCGCCGACTACGACGGCATCTCCGGCCCGATCACCTTCGACGAGGTCGGCGACCCGACCGAGGCGTCGATCGGCATCTACGAGTACGGTGACGACAACACCTACTCGGCCTACGCCGGCTGATCCACATCACCACGCAGGGGCCCCGGTCTTTGGACCGGGGCCCTTCGCGTTGGCCCTGTGATCGAACTTCCGGCGCAACGAAGAGGGGGCGGATGCCGCAGCATCCGCCCCCTCTTCGTCGTGTGTCAGGAGCCGAGCGTACCCAGGTACAGCTCGGTGACCTTGGGATCGTTCAGCAGGTCGCGGCCGCTGCCGGTGTACGCGTCGCGGCCCTGGTCGAGGACGTAGCCGCGGTCGCAGATCTGCAGGCAGCGGCGGGCGTTCTGCTCGACCATGATGCAGGTCACGCCGGCCTTGTTGATCTCGGAGACACGGATGAACGCCTCGTCCTGGCGCACCGGCGAGAGGCCGGCGGACGGCTCGTCGAGCAGCAGAACCTTGGGGTCCATCATGAGCGCACGGCTCATCGCGACCATCTGGCGCTCACCGCCCGACAGCGAGCCGGCGCGCTGCTTGAGGCGGCCGCCCAGCTCCGAGAAGATGCCGGTCACGAACTCGAGGCGCTCCTTGTACTTGCCCGGGGCC
>JAUHVN010000004.1 GCA_030425055.1 Actinomycetes bacterium
GCGCGCTGGAACCGCGTCGACGACTACCTCGCGCACTCCGACGACCACGTCTCGCTGTTCCTCCAGGTCGAGACCGCCGACGCGGTCGCCGCGGCAGCCGAGATCGCCGCCGTCGACGGCGTCGATGGCGTCTTCGTCGGCCCGAGTGACCTTGCAGCCTCGATGGGGCTGCTCGGAGCCCAGACCCATCCACAGGTTCAGGCCGCAGTGCTGCGCACGTTCGAAGCGGTGCACGCAGCAGGCAAGCCGGTCGGTGTCAACGCATTCGACCCTGCCGTGGCGCAGGGGTATGTGGAGGCCGGGGCGGAGTTCGTCCTCGTCGGCGCCGATGTGGCCCTTCTCGCGCGCGGCTCGGAGGCGCTCGCATCGCGCTGGGTGGGCTCGCCCGATCGGGGCGAACGCGCATCGTACTGAGGCGTTCCGAAGCGCCGTGCGAGCGACGAACGCCAGCGCTTCTCCTCCGCCTCGCGGCGGCAGGTCGGGCGACGCTATTCGTAACGGAGCGACTCGACGGGGTCGGCGCTGGCCGCGCGCGCGGCGGGGAGTGTGCCGGCGACGAATGCGATCACCATCACAACGACGATGATCGTCGCGATCGAGACCGGGTCGAAGGCGATCAGGGTGAGCCCGGGTAGATCCGAGAGCAGCGTCGTGGACAGTCCGGCATTGAGGGCGGAGCCGGCGATCATGGCGATGCCGGTACCGATGGCGCTGCCGAAGAACCCGAGGAGCGTGGCTTCCAGGCTGAACAGGGTGAACACACGACCGGACCCCATACCCATCGCCTTCATGAGTCCGATCTCACGGGTGCGCTCCTGCACGCTCATCAGGAGGGTGTTCACGATTCCGAAGCTCGCGGCCAGCAGTGCGATGATCGCGAACGCATTGAGAACGAGCACGATCCCGTCGATCACCGTGGTGACTGTGCCGAGCTGGTCGGCGACTGTCGTGCCGGTGAATCGATGTACTAGCGCCGAGAGCGAGACGCGTTCCCCCATGCCGCTCAACAGCCCGAACTGCACCAATCTCGGTCAGGTCATCGGCTCCCACGGCGCCATCAGGCCCAGCAGCACCACCGCGATCACCACACTGAAGACCACCAGCAGTCCCGTCCGGCGGGCCACCCGGAACGCGACGCCGTGCGGGGCGATGGCGACCGCTGACGCCAGCCCCGGCGACAGCACCCCCAGCACCGCCATCACCCCGACCAGGACGACCATCAGTGAAAGAACCGCTATCGGCCATGTGCGACGGAAGGGCAACGGAGCAACCGCGATGATCGCTGAGGCGACGCTGGTCCACGACGGGACGGATAGTGCCTCTCCGGGACTCGGTGCGATCGTCAGATCAAGGACGACGCCGCCGGACACGACGTCGGAAACCCATGCCGGTACCCGCACAAACGTCTCCGCGTACGCCGAACCGGATTCATGAGCCACACGCACAGATTCGGTCTGCCCAGTCTCGATACAGTGACACCACTCACGAGACGACACCACGGCCACGCACCGGTGCGGTAGTATTCGATACGCTACGAATCGAATTCTATTCGCGAGGAGAAGCCGTGGATCTTGCCCCGAACGATGCGGTCTGGGTGTCATACCGGCGCACGGCTTTCGGAAGAGCTCGCAAGGGCTCGTTCGCCGCAGAGCGCCCCGAAGACCTCGCGCTCACGGCCGTGCGAGCCGCACTGGCCGACGCCCCGGGGCTGCGTCCAGCCGAACTCGACGACTTCTACCTCGGCACGGCCGTACCCGAGGGCGCGCAGGGCGACAACGTCGCACGACGAATCGCGGTGTACGCCGGCCACGACGGACTGCCTGCAGCAACCTTCAATCGCTTCTGCGCGTCATCGCTGCAGGCTGTCGCGACCGCCTCGCAGGCGATCCGCGCCGGTGACGGAGACGCCTTCCTCGTCGGGGGGATGGAGTCCACGAGCAGCACTCCCCCTGCGCCTCACGACATCTACCCCGGAGGGGAGGCCGCGGCGGAACGCGTCGACGCCATCCTCGCATCCGGGCGCGAATGGACCGACCCGCGCACGGAGGGCCACACCCCTGACGTGTACCTGGCCATGGGGATGACCGCCGAGCTCGTCGCCCGCCGCACCGGCACGACGCGGCCCGATCAGGATGCCTGGGCGCTGCAGTCACAAGAGCGCGCGGCCGCCGGGATCGAGGCGGGATTCTTCGCCCGGGAGATCGCACCTCACACGCGCGCCGACGGCAGTGTGATCACAGCGGACGACGGACCGCGTCCCGGAACGACCTTCGACGGCCTGGCCGCGCTCCGCCCCGCCTTCCTGGAGTCGGGCACCGTGACCGCCGGCAACGCGAGTCCCCTCAACGACGGGGCATCGGCCGCGGTCATGATGAGCGCACGGCGTGCGCACGAGCTCGGCCTCGCACCCCTGGCACGCGTGCGGGGTGCGGCGGCCAGCGCACTGTCTCCCGAGCTCATGGGCCTCGGACCGATCGGCGCCACCGAGCGACTGCTCTCGCGACTCGGACTCACCGTCGCAGATCTGGATCTCGTGGAACTCAACGAGGCGTTCGCTGCCCAGGTCGTCCCCGTCGTGCGCGAACTCGGGCTCGACCCCGAACGGGTGAATGTCCACGGTGGCGCGATCGCTCTCGGCCATCCGTTCGGCGCGACCGGCGTCAGGCTCGTCGGCACTCTCGTCAACGCCCTCCAGGCGAGGGACGGCCACCTGGGTCTGGCGACACTGTGCGTCGGCGGCGGCCAGGGCATGGCACTCGTCGTCGAGCGGCTCGCCTGATGATGGGTGAGATCGACCCCTTCATCCTCGCGCTGACGTCGGACGAGCCCGTGCTCGAGTGGTTCGGGATGGCGATCATAGAGGCGTGCAGGGGCGGAGCGACCGTGACGCTCACGGTCGCCCCGCATCATGTGAACGGCAACCGCATGACGCACGGCGGCGTCGTGTTCGCGGTCGCGGATCAGGCGTTCGCGATGGCGGCGAACACCGTCCTGCACTTCGCAGCGACGGCCGACGCGAGCATCCAGTACCTCGCCCCCACCCGCGCGGGTGATGCGCTGACCGCCCGCGCTCGGACGACCTACCACGACGAGCGGCGCGCCGTCATCGATGTCGAGGTGACCGTCGGGGACCGCGTCGTCGCGGTGTATCGAGGCACCGCCCGGGCGACTCGGCGCGCCTGAATCGCCCGGGCGGCGCGGCGATTACGCCGTCGTGCGGCCCTTCACGAACTCACTGTCGGGTAGGTCGGTGACGGGGAGCCCCGACGCGATCAGCGCCTGGCGGGCCTGCTTCATGAGGCGGTCGGGGATGCGCGGGGCGGGCGCCCGGAGTGCACCGCCGTTGAAGCCGGCGAGCCACTCCTGGTATTTCCAGCCCGTGCGGTTGATGACCGTGGTCCCGATCGCCGAGCCGGTGAGGATCGCGGTGTTCGCCGCCCGCGCAGGTGCTACCTGCCACCAGAGCTTCATCGCGTCTTCCCACTGCCCGTTGCGGGCGAGGTCGAACGCGCGGGGGAAGTAGTCGCTCATCCAGTTCGTGTTGCTCGTGCCCGAGAACTGGAAGTCGAGCACCGACATGAGCGGAATCGTCTCACCCTCGATCGGGCACGAGATCACGACCTCGTCACGGAAATGGTGGTACATCTCCATGATGCCCGGGATCCCCGGGTTCCCCTGCTCGGCCTTGATCGCCACGATGTTGGGAATCTCGTCGAGAACGGTCCGCACCCACGGCACCGGCATTCCCGCGTTGTCGATCCGCTCGAATCCCCACGCGGGCAGCCCGAAGAGCATCACGCCGAGATCCGTCGAATCCGCCAGGCGCTTGGTATAGTCGAACACCTCATCAAGAGACGTGGGCCAGAACGCCGTCGGGTAGGACAGCAGAACGCTGTCGACGCCCTCCTTCTCGGCGAGCGCGAGAGCGTGGATGTTCTCCTCGAGCGTGTTGAACGCGGCGTGGAAGAAGAGCTGGAAGTCCGGGCCGCCGGCCTCGCGCGCGACGGCGGTGATCCGCGCGTTCTCCTCGGGGGTGACGTTCAGCTCGGTGACGAGGAGGGTGCCCGCGAAGCCGAGATCCTTGAGCTTGAGGATGTCGTGGCGGATCGCGTTCTCGTTGATCCCTGCGAAATCAGGCGTGTAGGACGGCATCGTCACCGCGATGGCGCCCTTCCAGTGCTCCTTGGCCCACTCGCGGGCTTGGCTCTTCGTGTAGTCGACCATGGGTGGGTAGCTCCTTCTATTTGCGGGTGGTGACGATTCCGACCGGCAGCGCTGTGCCCACGCCCCGCTCGCGCGCGAGATCGACGAGCGCTTCGGCGACGACGATGTCCTGCAGACCTGATCCGGTCGATTTGTAGATGCGGATGCCGCAGTCGCGGTCGACGGACCGCACTTCGAGCAGGATGTCGTTGAGCGAGGCCGTCAGCGCATCGACGTCGACCCCTGCGGCGCGCGCGGCGATCAGGTCGCCGCTTCCGTTGACCACTTCGTCGACACCGTCCGCGACGATCAAGTCTGCGCGCGAGAGGAGGTCGGCGGGCAGTTCGCGCTGAGCGGGCGTCGTCGAGCCGATGGACACCACCGTGGCGTCTGCTCCGACCCATTCCGCGGCGATCGTCGGGCTCTCATCGCGGGAGCGCGCCGCGCACAGGATGAGATCGGCTCCGCGAGCGGCTTCTTCTGCCGTCTGGGCCGGCGTCACCGGCACGCCGAGTGCGTCCGTGAATCGCCGCGCGAAGGCCTCGCGGTTCGCCGCGGTCGGGCTGTAGACACTCACCGAGCCGAACGACGCGACCAGGGCGAGCGCCGAGGTGTGCGACTGCGCTTCGAACCCCGACCCGATCACACCGACCCGCAGCGGCCGCGCCGGAACGAGTCGCTCCACGGCGACAGCCGTGGTCGCGGCCGTGCGCAGTCCGGTCACGCGGTTGCCGTCGACGAGGGCGACCAGGTCGGCCGTCTCCTTGTCGAACAGCGAGATCAGATAGCTCACCTGGAGCCCGTCCGCAAACGACCCGTTGATGGACTTCGCGCCGAAGAGCCTGCCGCTGACCGGCACGGATGGCATGACGCGCGTCCACTCGCGACCGGAATCGGCGAAGATGCGGCCCGGATTGCGACGCTCATCCGCCGACGCCGAGTAGGCATCCCGGATCGCTCTGATCGCCCGGGGCACATCCGAGAGCGCAGAGATATCGGCATCGGTCAGAAAGAGCACCGGCCGAGCGGGTGACTGAGACTCGTTACTCACTGCGACACTCCTTCGTGATACACCGCGTCGTGTTGGAGAAATAATACACGATACGTTTCGTATCTGTTTGAGGTACATTGTGTCTCATCGGCCGAACGATGAGGAGAGGCACATGGCGATCGCGACCGTCAACCCCACCAGTGGCAAGACCGAGATGATCATCGAACCGCACACCCGCGACGAGGTGCTGGATCGCATCGGTCAGGCCGCTGCCGCCGCGGCCACCCTGCGCACCACGACCTTCGCACAGCGGGCGGAGTGGATGCGACGGGCCGCCGACTTCCTCGATGACCAGGCCTCGGGGCTCGCCGAGCTCATCACTGTCGAGATGGGCAAGCCGATCGCCCAGTCGCTCGCGGAAGTCCGCAAGTCGGCGCGGGCGATGCGGTTCTACGCCGACAAAGCCGAGCTGTTCCTCGCGGACGCCCCGCTTCACGACCCGTCCGCGGTCAACGCGAGCCGCGCCTGGACCCGCTACGAACCGCTCGGCGTGATCCTGGCGGTCATGCCGTGGAACTACCCGCTCTGGCAGGTCATCCGATTCGCCGCTCCGGCGCTGATGGCCGGAAACGCCGGTGTGCTCAAGCACGCGTCGAATGTGCCGCAGTGCGCCATGGCCCTCGACTCGTTGTTCGATAACGCGGGTTTTCCCGCCGGCTCGCTGCGTACGCTCCTGATCGGCGGAGCCGACGTCGCCGAGGTCATCGCCGATCCGCGCATCGCCGCGGTCACGCTCACCGGCTCTGAACCGGCGGGTCGGTCGGTCGCCTCGATCGCCGGACAGCACATCAAGAAGGCCGTGCTCGAGCTCGGCGGCTCGGATCCCTTCATCGTCCTGCGCTCGGCCGATGTCGCCGCCGCCGCCGAGACCGCGGTGCGAGCACGGGTCGGCAACAACGGCCAGTCGTGCATCGCCGGCAAGCGCTTCATCGTCCACACCGATGTGTACGACGAGTTCGCACAGGAGTTCACCCGACTGATGGCCGAACTGACGGTCGGCGACCCGCTGGACCCCACCACCGATGTCGGCCCGCTGGCAACCGAGGCCGGCCGCGAAGACCTCGTGGAACTCGTCGAGGATGCGCGGGCCAAGGGCGCCACGATCCTGACGGGCGGCCATGCACCCGATCGTCCCGGCTGGTTCTACGCGCCCACCGTCATCGCCGACCTCCCCGATGATGCCCGGCTCATCCAGGAGGAGGCCTTCGGCCCGGTCGCGTCGCTGTATCGCGCGCGGGATGACGACGATGCACTGCGGTTGGCGAACCAGACCGGTTTCGGCCTCTCGAGCGCGGTCTGGACGACGGATGCTGACCAGGAGCGGCGCTTCGTCGCGGAACTCGATGCAGGCGCGGTGTTCATCAACGGCATGACCGTGTCATATCAGGAGCTGCCGTTCGGCGGAATCAAGCGATCTGGCTACGGGCGCGAGCTCGCCGCCGTGGGCCAGCGCGAGTTCTGCAATCTGAAGACGGTGTGGAAGGCATAGCCTGAGGTGTCGCGGGGCCGCCGCCTCGCGATGCGGACGAAGGAAGTAGTCCATGGCCACTCCCCCCGACTACAACCTGCTGGCGCCCCTGCGTGCGCTCCTCGAGGAGCGCAACGTGACACGTGCCGCCGCTCGCCTGCACGTGTCGCAGCCGGTGATGTCGGTGCACCTCGCGAAACTGCGGGCGCACTACGCCGACGTGCTCCTCGTCCGCCGCGGCAATCAGCACACCCTCACCCCGCTCGCCGAGCGCCTCCTGGCGGCCCTCCCGCACGTCATCGCCGAGATGGATCAGCTGCTGCGCCTCCAGTCGCGCTTCGACCCCGTAACGAGCACGCGCACATTCACGATCGCCGGTGTCGACTACGCCGTCGCGAGGATCGCACCCGCCCTGAGCGCGGCGGCGGCGCGCGATGCCCCCAATATCCGCTTCGAGTTCCCTCCGGTCGACACGCGGCTGGTGAACGGCTTCCCGGATTCGCTCCGGACAATCGACACGGTGATCCTTCCGCACGGCTACCTCGTCGACCTGCCGCACATCGACCTCCCGCTCGAGCGATGGGTGTGCCTCATCGACGGCGCATCGGGAATCGCTGAGAACCCCTCGGCCGACGAACTGCTCACGCGCCCCTGGGTGCAGAACCTCGCTGCCCGAGAAGGGATGAATCCGGCGCGTCGCCAACTGCAGTTCCGGGGTATCGAGATCAGCGTGGCGGCCGTCACCCCGAACTTCTTCGTCATCCCCTCTCTCATCGTCGGCACCGACCGCGTTGCCGTGGTACCGGCCGGCCTTGCCGCGATCGCGGTGACGATGCATCCCCGCCTGCGCGCAGTCACGCCACCGCTGGATCTGGAACCCTTGCACGAGGCTTTCTGGTGGCTCCCCGATCGCGAGCACGACGCCGAGCACAGGTGGCTGCGAGATCTGCTCGCTCGAGTGGCCGCCGATGTGACCTGAGGGTGGTCATCCGAAAATCGGATGGCGGTTATACCTTTCCGCCTGTTCCCAGATGACAGCTACAGCGGCATAGTGGGACGCGGAAGCTCTTGATCGCAAAGCGATACGAGCCGTACCGAACACGAAGGAGTGTTTCTGTGAACATCGACGTCGACGTCGTGGTGGTCGGAGGAGGTCCCGTCGGGACCACCGCCCTCGCGCTGTGCGGGCGAGCTGGCCTGACCGCGATCGCCTTCGAGAAGGATGCCGAGCTCTGGCCCACCGCGCGCGCCGTGCACTTCGACGGCGAGACGATGCGCACACTGCAGGGGCTCGGCGTCGCGACGAGGTTCCAAGAGGTCACGATCCCGATGCGGGATGTCGCCATCGTCAACGAAGCCGGCGAGGTCCTGGTGCACGCCCCGACCGACCGCATCGGCGAGCAGGGCTGGAATGACCACATCAGCTTCCACCAGCCCGACATCGAGTATCTGCTGCGCGAGGTCGTCGCCCAGACGCCGGGCATCGAACTGCGGTGCGGCGTGAAGGTCACCGACGTGGCGGATGCCGACGGCGGGGTCGTGGTGACGACGGTCGACGGCGACGGCACTGTCGGCACGACGCGCGCACGCTGGGCGATCGTCGCCGACGGGGCACGCTCCGAGATCCGGCACGCGCTCGGCATCGAGAGTGACAAGTACGGCGAGGACATGCAGTGGCTCGTCGTCGACGGCCGGCTCGTCGACGCGCCGGGATACGAACCCGACATGATCCAGTTCGGCCGACACACCCGCCCGGCGCTGTGGCTGCGACTGCCGGGAGACCGCGTGCGCATGGAGTTCATGCTCATGCCCGACGACGACCCCGCCGAGATCGTCACTCCGGCCGCGGTCGAACGGATCAGCCGCGGCGCGCTGCCGGCCGACAAGTTCACGCCCGATCGGCAGGCGATCTACACGTTCCGCGGCCGCATCGCCCAGAAGTGGCGCCAGGGCAACATCTTCCTCGCGGGGGATGCCGCCCACCAGGCGCCGCCGCTGTTCGGGCAGGGCCTGTGCGCCGGCATCC
The DNA here is from genome assembly GCA_030425055.1 of Actinomycetes bacterium. Taxonomy (GTDB): domain Bacteria; phylum Actinomycetota; class Actinomycetes; order Actinomycetales; family Microbacteriaceae; genus Microbacterium. Next base: position 8,749 of record JAUHVN010000004.1, read on the forward strand.
GCGACGTGGCGAACCTCGTCTGGAAGCTGGACCTCGTCGCGCGCGGCGTTGCGGACCCGAGTCTGCTGGACACGTACGAGAGCGAGCGCAAGCCGCACGCGACCTTCTGGGTGGAGACGGCCGCCAATCAGGCCGTCATCATCCAGACGACCGACCCGAACGTCGCACACGGTCGCGACGAGTACATCCGCGCGAACCCGGGCGCGTCCGCGGTGCCCGAACCGCCCGCGCTCGGCCCGGGTCTGCACACCGGCGAAGACTCCGGCGGCGGCCGGCTCGGCCCGCAGCCGATCCTTGCCGACGGCACCCGGCTCGACGACATGGTCGGCGCCCACTTCCTCGTCGCCGCCGACCACTCCGTGTACGACGGGCTCTCCGGACCGCTGCGCCGCGCACTCGATGAAGACCCCGACACCGTCACGCTGCTCGATCCCGCGAAGATCTCTTGGCTGCTCGAGACGATCGGCAGCCGCGCGGCGGTACTGCGGCCGGACCACTACATCCTGGGCGTCGCCGAGACCGCTGCGGAGCTCGAGCGGCTCCTGCTGCTCATCCCCTCTCTTTCCACCACCGTCGACCTCGCAGCCGAATCGCGTTAGGAGAACGTCATGTCCTTCAGTCCCATCACCCACATCCGGCATTTCGACATCGCCGTGCCCGACTTCGAGAAGCAGGTCGAGTTCTACAAGAACTACTGGGGTTTGACCGTCCAGCACGACGACGGCGATGTCGTCTATTTCGCCGCGGAGGGCTCGCCCGAGCAGTACACCACGCGGGTGCGGCGCTCGGCCGACAAGCGACTGGACCTCGTCGCGTTCGGCGCCGCCGACCGCGAGTCCGTCGATGCGCTCGCCGAGAAGCTGGCGACCGCGGGCGTGCAGCTCGTGTTCGAGCCGACGGACCTGCAGACGCTCGGCGGAGGCTACGGGTTCCGCTTCTTCGACCTCGAGGGCCGCACCGTCGAGGTCTCGGCGGACGTCGAGGCGCGCCAGCACCGCAAGATCGAGCGCCGCGAGGCGATCCCGGTACGACTGTCGCACGTGGTGCTCAACTCGAACCAGCCCGAAGCGATGCGCGCCTGGTACGAGAAGCACCTCGGATTCCGGCTCTCCGACACCCTCAACCATCCGCACGCGGGCGATCTCTTCTACTTCATGCGGTGCAGCTCGCAGCATCACTCGATGGCGATCGCCCGGGGCCCGCACGCATCCCTTCAGCACGCGTCGTTCGAGATGCGCGGAATCGACGAGTACATGTTCGGCAGCGGCCGGATGATCCGTGCGGGCTACCGCAAGATCTGGGGTCCCGGACGACACCGGGCCGGCGACAACACGTTCACGTACTTCATCGACCCGAACGGCAACACGATGGAGCTCACGACCGAGCTCGAAGAGCTCGACGAGGACTCGTGGCACCCCCACATCTACAACGTCGAGGAGCCCGAGACCTCCGATCTGTGGGGCACCGGCGGCGACATGGACGAGTTCATCACGAAGGAGATGTTCAACGATTCCGACGACCGTCACCTGTTCAAGGCTCCGCCGGTCTGATCCGCGATGACTTCTTTCGCCATCGCCTCCGTCGAACTCGCCGGCGGAATCATTCCCTGCGTCGTCGCCGGTGACGCGGTCTACGACATCCGCACCTCTCTCCCCCGCGTCGCGCGGACGGCGGATCTATTCGCGGACTGGGACCGGAATCTCGATGCGCTGACCGAATACCTCGCGCACGAACCCGAGCCGCTGTGTCGATTCGAGGACATCGTGGCGCAGGGCGGACGCGTGCTCCCCCCGGTGCAGCCGGTCGGCCCGGTCATCGCGGCGGGCGCGAACTACCGTGAGCACATCATCCAGATGAGCGTCGCCCACGGACTCGGCTCCGAGGGCGCGTCCCCCGAAGCGCTGCGCATCGAGGCGGCGGCCGAGATCGACGAGCGCGTGCGGACGGGCGACCCCTACGTCTGGACGGGTCTTCCGTCCGCCGTATCGGGGGCCTACGACGACATCCAGCTGCCCGACGTCGGAACCGACGTGGATTGGGAGCTCGAGCTCGGCGTGTACATCGGCCGTCCCGCGCACCGGGTGAGCACGACCGAGGCCCTGCAGTACGTCGCCGGGTACACGGTCGTGAACGATCTGACCGCGAGATCCCTCGTCCCCCGCGACGACATGGCCAAGATCGGCACCGACTGGTTCCGTGCGAAGAACCAGCCGGGCTTCTTCCCCACCGGCCCGCTGCTGGTGCCGGCACGATTCGTCGCCGAGCCGGGCGATCTTGCGATGCAGCTGCGCCTGAACGGACAGCTCATGCAGGATGCCACCAGCGCAGACCTGGCGTTCGATGTGCTGGCCCTCATCAGCTACGCCTCGTCGGTCGCCCTCCTCCAGCCGGGTGATCTGCTCATCACCGGGTCGCCGGCGGGCAACGGCTCGCACTGGAAGCGCTTCCTGACCGACGGCGATGTGATCGAGGCCGAGATCGCCGGTCTCGGCATGCAGCGCAACGTCGTCCGCGGCGCGACGGGCGTGCTCCCGCCGTGGCAGGCGAGCAGATGAGCCTCCGTCAGAGTCAGTTCGTCCCCCCGGTGCCGCTCATCGCGGCACGCGAACTCGGGCTGCTCGACGGCATCGACCTCGAGACGCGCCGGACGACCGGCAGCCCTGAGCAGCTCGCCGGGCTGCTCGCTGGCGACATCGACGTGTGCGTCACCGCGATCGACAACCTCTTCGCGTGGACTCCCGCGGGCGCCGACGTGCGGCTCGTGGCCCAGATGGAGGCGACGACACCGCTCGGCGTCTACGCGACGCCCGCCGCCGACCGCCCCGCGCAACGCCTGACCGATCTCGACGGGAGCCGGTTCGCGGTGGATGCCGCCGCCAACGGCTTCGCGCTCGTCGCACGCTACCTGTTCGAAGGCGCGGGCATCACCGCGCGGTACGTCGAGGTCGGCGGCGTGAAGGAGCGCCTCGATGCCCTGCTCTCGGGCACCGTCGACGCCACGCTGCTCGGGCCGCCCTTCGACGTCGCCGCACACGAGGCGGGTGCGCCGCTGCTGGCCACGGTGGCGGAAGCGCTGCCCGCCTACCCGGGCCAGGGACTGGTCGTGCGTGCCGAGCTGATCGGATCGCCCGAGCTCTCGGCGTACCTCCGCGCGCTGCGGCTCGCGATCGAGTCGTGCGAAGCGATGACGGATGCCGACGGCGAGGACCTGCTCGAGCGCGCGGGCTTCGGCGCGGCGTCCGCCGCCGCGTGGGCGAGCCGGCCGCGCACCCTCGCGGTCGATCCCGGCGGGCTCGACCTCCTGACGCGGATCCGCGCGCAGCTCGGGCTGCTGCCGCCCGGCATCCGCCTCGAGGATCTCCACGACCCCGCACCGCTGCACATCGCGGTGTGACGCACGCCGATTCGACGAGGAGTCACATGTCATCCCCTGCCGACTCACCCACCCTCACCGCGCTCGACACGCGGCGTGTCGCGCCGTCGGACCGCCCCGACTACTGGTCCGCGGGGATCGCGGAACGCTTCTTCCCCATGCAGGTGGACGCGGTCACGGCGCCCTCGTTCGACGCGCGCCTCGCGGTCGGCGACGTGGGTGCGATCTCCGTCGGCGCGATCCAGGGGCACCCGCACCGTGTGCTCCGTACGTCCCGGATGATCGCCGCCGGGGACCCCGAGAGCATCCTGCTCTACCTTCTCGTGCGCGGAGCCGTGCGCCTCGAACAGGAGGACCGGTCGTGCGTGATGGCCCCGGGTGACATCGCGTGTCACGACACGTCGCGACCCTCCGCGTTCGAAGGCCGATCGGCGTTCGAAGTGCTCGTCTTCAGCATCCCGCGGTGGTTCATCGGCATCGGCGCCGCTGACATCGCCGCACGCAGCGCCACGACCGCGACCCATGCGGGCATGTCACTCGCGCGGGTCGCGGCGCCGTTCCTCGCGGGCGTGGCGCGCACCGCCGCGGGCGGCGCCGGCCTCCCCGCCGATCAGGCGGAGGCTGCCGCCGAGATGATCCTGCCCCTCCTGCGCACGTCGTTCATCGCCGAGCCTCCTGCGGCACACTCGTCCTCGAGCGGGCTCCTCGGCCGGATGCAGCGGTTTGCGCTCGCGCACCTGCACGAGCCGGATCTCGGACCGGAGCGCCTCGCGGCCGCGCACTTCGTCTCCACCCGGTACGTGCACAAGCTGTTCGCGGCGGGAGGGTCCGGAGTGTCGGAATGGATCCGCGATCGCAGACTCGAGGGCGCGACGGCGGACCTGCGCAGCTCACCGACGAGCCCGATCGCCGACGTCGCGGCACGATGGGGCTATCGCCACCCGGCGAGCTTCAGCAGGGCGTTCCGGGAGCGCTACGGCTGCGCACCGCGGGAGCTGCGCGCCATGCCCCTCTCGGCGTGAGGCGCCCCGCTCCGCACGGCGGACGGGGCGCCCCGCGCGCGTCACGACAGCGGGAACCCCTCCGCCCGCATCCGCGAGCCCCAGATGCCGGACTTGCCGGGCGCGATGACGCCACTCGGATCGAGCGTGTCCTTGAGCGTCTCGTTGAAGCGACGGACGGCGTGGTCGTTGAAGCCGAACTGATCGGCCGCGAGATCCATGAACGACAGGTGCGCGCGGTATTCGCCGTATCCGAGCTTGCCCGCGCGAGCGACCATCGCCTTCGCGTGGCGGTATGCCGACTCCACCTGCGCCGGGTTCTTCGTGTCGAACGGGATCACGTTGATGAACGTCGTCGCCCGTGCGTTGATCGGCAGCATCCCGCCCAGATAGTCGAGCCCGGCATCCTCGCACATGCTCTTGAAGAGCTGCTGCGCCTGTCGCGCGTGCGACGCGGTGAGCGGAATGACGGGCGAGAAGTCCACGTGCCCGCCCTCGTCGCCGCCCGACCATCCGGCCATCTTGTAGAGGTCGAGGCTCGGCACCCCGATCTGCACGCGTTCGTGCGGGTTCGGCAGCGTCTCCCACTCGTCCGCCGTGTGCTTCTCGCCCCACAGCTCGACGCTCGGGATCTGCAGGAAGCGCGCCTTGAGCCTGGCGAAGTTGTGGTCCACGACCGCTTCGTCGCCGTACAGCGCGAAGCGCATCATCCACCGGCCGAACCCGAATTCCTTCGCGATCGCGTCGATGATCTCCTCCGGCATCGGGCCCGCGCCGTCGTACCATTCGGCACGCGCGGTGGTCATCGACGCCATGATGAGCGTGTTCGACAGCTGCGGCCGCATGTCGATCGTCCCGGCGAGCATGAGTTCGCGCAGCGCGTCGACCACGGCGGGCATCTGCGCGTCGTCCCAGACTCGCAGCCACAGCGGCAGGTAGATCTCGGGCTTGGGCATCAGCCAGTACCCCATCTTCGTGACGATGCCGAAGTTGGACTGCATGAACAGCTCGGTCGAGGTCGGCCCGAGCCCGCGCTTGTACAGCGGCCAGGTGGGATTGTCGTCCATCGCGCCGGAGCCGGTGCGCATGAGGTCGCCGTCGGGCAGCACGACTTCGAAGCCGCAGTGCGACGCCTGGTCGATCGAGTACGGCATGTAGGTCAGGCCGTGCTCGAGCGTGTTCGACACGACCCCGCCCCAGCCGATGTCGACGATCGACGCGACCAGATCGTGACCGCCGGCCTCGATCGCGTCGTGCAGGTCGAACCAGCTCACGCCGGGCTCGACGATCGCGTAGCCGAGCTCTTCGTTGATCTCGAGCACCTTGTTCATCTCGCGGAACGAGAGCATGACCGAACCGCGCACCTGCGGCGCCGCGCCGCCGTAGCCGTTGTTCTTGCCCCGGCTGATCGGCCAGAGCGGAATGCGGAACTCGTTCGCGATGCGCACGATCGCCTGCACGTCCTCGACGCACGTCGGGCTCACGACCGCCGACGGCACGTTCGTCGCCGCGCCGGGCACTTGATAGGGGTCCTGGAAGTCCTGCAGGGCGGCGGCGTCGGTCGCCACCTTGTCTGCGCCGATCGCCTCGGCGAATGCGGCGAGCGCCGCGTCGAGCTCGGCGGCGTCGACGCCGGGCGGGAGCGGTCGGGTGACCGCGGTGATGTCGCTCATCGTCATCATCTCCTTCGATGTGTTCGGGATGCGGGATCCGCTCTCACTTTCGGCCGCCGCATGCGGAGCACCAGGCAGCCGTACAGCCACGGCACAGAACTGTGCACGAACTGCACGACACGACGGATGCCGGCCCCGAAGGGTTCACCGTCGTGTGGGCTCGCGCAGCGCGGGCTCCGGAGCACGTGAGCGGAGGAGACGTCATGAACGATGGGCGATTGGCCGGCAAGGTCGTCCTGCTGACCGGGATCGGCGGCGGAATGGGCCGCGTGACCGCACGGCTGTTCGCGCGCGAGGGCGCGGTGGTGGTCGGAAGCGATGTCGACGAGGCGAACGCGGCCGAGACGGTGCGGCTCGTCGAGGCGGACGGGCATGCGATCGACGCGACGACGCCGGTCGATCTGGCCCACCCCGCCGAGGTCGACCGATGGATCGGCGATGCCGCGGCCCGATACGGCCGCATCGACGTGCTGTACAACAACGCGAGCCTGCCGCGCTTCGCGCCGTTCGCGCAGATGAGCGAGGACGACTACCGCTTCACGATGCGCAACGAGCTCGACCTGGTGTGGTTCGCCTCGAAAGCCGCCTGGCCTCATCTCGCCCAGGCCCGCGGGGCGATCGTCAACATCGGCTCGGGCGCCGGCAGCCACGGTGTGAGGTCGCTTTCGCAGGCCGCGCACGCGGCGGCGAAAGGCGCGGTGATCGCGCTCACCCGCCAACTCGCCGCCGAGGGCGTCGCTGACGGCGTGCGCGTCAACTGTGTGAGCCCCGGCGTGATGGCGACGCCTCCCGTGCTCTCGATGATCGAGGAGTTCGGCGAGCGCGCGCCGGTGCGCTCGGTCGTCGAGCGCACGATCGACGGGCGACCGGGCGACCCCGTCGCCGTGGCGTACGCGGGGCTCTATCTCGCCTCCGACGAAGCGCGATGGGTCACCGGCGTGAACCTCGACGTCGACGGGGGTGCCGGCGCCATCATGTGACCCTGCTCGCCCGCTCGATTCTCAGACCATCACTTCTCTTTCGATACGGTGCGTAGCGTATACTTTCTCGCACGCACCTCGGATGCGAACAGCCCAAAGGAGGGTTCGTCCATGCAGACGCACACCACGGCGAGCGCGGTGCTCGGCTCGCCGCTGAAGATCAATTCGCTCGAGATCAAGAACCGCATCCTGCTCGGACCCATGGCGGTCCTGCGCCCGACCGAGGACGGCAGGCCGAGCCCGCAATCCATCGCGTTTCTGCGCCGTCGCGCGCGCGGCGGCGTCGGGCTCGTGTTCGTCGGCGGCGCCGTGGCCAGCGAACGCGCCTGGAACGAGTCCCCCTTCTTCCCGAACGTCCGCTTCGACAAGGACGAGTTCGTCCCCGACCTCGCCCGCATGGTCGATGCCGTGCACGACGCCGGTGCGGCGATCTTCGCCCAGATCTTCCCGAGCTTCGGCCGGATGGGGGTGCCGCGAAACGGTGCGCATCCGATCGCCGCGAGTCCGAAGCCCGTCGTCCTCGGCGCGGCCGGCTTCCCCGACCACGTCTACGTCCCCGGCGGCCGGGTGACCCCACCGCCCACCGAGGCCACGGCGGACGACATCGCCCAGGTGCAGGCCGACGTCGTCTCGGCCGCCCGCCGCGCGAAGGACGCGGGATTCGACGGCGTCGAGATCGGCGCGCACATGTGCTACTTCTACTCGTCGTTCCTGTCGCCCCTGGCCAACAAGCGCACCGACGAGTACGGCGGGAGCGCCGAGAACCGTGCGCGGGCGCTGCGCGACGCGGTCGCCGCCGTGCGCGCCGAGGTCGGGCCGGACTATCCGGTCGGCATCCGCATGAGCGTGAACGACCACATGCCGGGGGGTCAGGGTCCGGAAGGATTCGCCGAGGTCGCCGCGCACATCGTCACGGCCGGAGTGGACTTCATCTCGCTCAGCGAGGCCAACTACGAATCGATGGCCGAGAACGTGCCCTCGCGATCGGGCAACATGCTCGCGCACGGCGAGCCGCAGGCGTTCCGGGCCGCGGTCGGCGGCATCCCGCTGTTCCTCTCCAGCACGCCCGACCCCCAGCAGGCGGCCGATGCGATCAGCGCCGGTCACGCCGATGCGACGATGCTCGCCCGTCAGCTGCTCGCCGATCCGGACTACGCGAACAAGGTGATCGAGGGCCGCGAGGGCGACATCGTCTGGTGCGACCACGCGAACTCGTGCATGCGGCGCCTGATGACGAACATCCCGGTCGCGTGTCACAAGAACCCCAAGATGGGACGCGAAGATCCCGGGGCGAAACGCTCCACTGCCCTGCAGAACGTCTTCGTCTGGGCTGCGGGCAATGCGCTGCTGATGAAGATCGCCGACGTCGCGGCGAAAGCCGCACCCAAGCCGAAGCACTGAGGACGGATGATGAACCCCGCATTCAAGATGGTGTTGCTGCTCCGCTCTCGCGACGGGCTCGACGCGGATGCGTTCGTCGACGCGTGGACCGCCCTCGACCGCAGCGACGGCATCGCCGCCGAGGGCTTCGTCGACATCGCGTTCGACGCGCCGCTGGCCGGTCGGGTGCCGATCGAGGGCGTGCAGGAGGCGCCGTTCGACGCCGCCGTGGAGACCTGGTGGGAACGCAAGAACGACGCCGCCGACTGGATCGTCTCGCACGAGTTCAGCGACGAGTGGCTGCCGCGGAGGATGCCGCTGCTGCAGAATCGGCCGACCGCGATCGGCGGCGCTCCCCGACTGCTCTGGGAATCTCCGAGCCCCGTGCCCGCCGACGCGGTGAAGGTGCTCACGCTGCCGGTCGCGGCCCGTCGTCTGCGGGTGGCCGAGTTCGTCGATCACTGGACCGGCGAGCACGCCCGTCTCGCACTGAGCGGCCCGGGAACCCGGGAGCGACTCCTCCGCCTCGAAGACACGCCGGCACCCACCCCCGTGACCACGAGGCTCGACCGGGCTCTGGCGGACGGCATCGGGGCGCTCACGTTCGCATCGATCGGCGCACTGGAGGAGGAGTTCGCCAGCGAGCACTACCGCCGCGTTCTCGCGCCCGACGAAGTCACGTTCACGAATCCCGGGTTCTCGCGCGCGGTGCTGACCAGACCGGTCGCGGCGGTCTGACGACTCTCCCGACATCCACCGGCGTGTCCGCGCGGTCGTCCGCGGACACCTCCCGCTCGACGACGACCCGAGGAGGATGCCATGGCAGGAAGACTCGACGGCAAGGTCGCCGTCATCACGGGCGCGGCGAGCGGCATCGGCCGCGCGGCCGCCGAGCTGTTCGTCGCCGAGGGCGCGCGAGTGGTCGCCGCCGACATCGACGACGCCCACGGAGGCGAGCTGCAGCAGGCCCACCCGAATCACCTGCGCTACGTGCACACCGATGTGACGAGTGAGGCCGATATCGCCGCGGCGGTGACGGCGGCGGTCGACGCGTTCGGGCGGCTCGACATCATGTTCAACAATGCCGGCGCACCGGGCGATCCCGCCTCCGTGCTCGAGCTCGGCCCCGAGGGCTTCGACCGCACGCTCGCGCTCCTGGCCCGGTCGGCGCTCCTCGGGACCAAGCACGCGGCCAGGCAGTTCACCGCGCGGGGCGGCCCCGGGTCGATCGTCAACACGGCGAGCTCCGCCGGCGTGCAGGGCGGGTGGAGCACCGCGGGCTACACGGTGGCTAAGCACGCCGTCATCGGCGTGACCCGACAGTCCGCCGCGGAGCTCGGACGACACGGCATCCGGGTCAATGCGATCGCGCCCGGGATCATCCGCACGCCGATCATGGCGAGGAGCTTCGGAGTGCCGCTTGAGCGCGCCGACGAGTTCGCCGCGTTCCTGGATGAACGGCATGGCCCTCTGCAGCCCATCGGGCGCCTCGGGCTTCCGCAGGACATCGCGGAGGCCGCCCTGTGGCTCGGCAGCGACGCCTCCACGTTCGTCACGGGCATCGTGCTCCCGGTCGACGGAGGTGCGACGGTCGTCTACGCCGGCGCCGCCGCGACGGACGTCTTCAGCGCCGTGGCGGACTTCCTCGCCGAATGACCCCTTGACCGACACGAAGGACGTCATCATACTCGAAACGTATCGTTTCTGATGTGACGGTCATCACCTGCGCGGTGATCCCTACTCGATGAGGAGTCGACCATGCCAGCATCCACACATTCCCCGACGGTATCCGCGTCGACAATCGATGCCTGGGCCGACGAGACGGACGTGATCGTCGTCGGAGGCGGCGCCTCCGGATTCACGGCGGGCATCATGGCCGCCGAGGGCGGCGCACGGGTCGTCCTGCTCGAGAAGGCGCATGCGATCGGCGGCACGTCGGCGAAGTCCGGGGCGGGGATGTGGGTGCCGGCGAAGGTGCACGAACGTCGCTGCGGCTCCGAGCTCCGTCACGAGGCGCCGACCGTGCGCGTCGTCCACGTCGGCGATCACCACGCGGCCGCCCTCGCGGACGATCGCGCGCGCATGGGATTCCCCCATCCCGCCTGCCCCGCCCGTGACGAGCGCGACCTTGTCCGCGAGTCTGCCGGTCATTGCGCGCGCGCCGTCATCCGCAGCCGGGGCATCAGAAGCGATCCCGCACGTGACGCTCACGCCCGTAGAGCGCGACGACAGCGAGGATGATGATGCCGTAGACGATCCGGCTCTGCGCTTCAGCAAGCCCTCGGCTGGTGATGATCGTCGCCACGACCGTCAGGATCAGCGCGCCGAGCGCGGTGCGGGTGAAGCTGCCGCGGACGGACCCGAAGGTCGTTCCGCCGACGAGGACCGCTGCCAGCCCCGAGAACAGGTAGGGATCGCCGGTGCCCTGCGCCCACCCTGCGCCGAACGCGGCGATGAACATCCCGGCGATTCCGGCGAGCGTGCCCGACAGGGCGAACACCCCGGTCCAGATCGCCCCGGTGTTCACACGGGTGAGCGCGGCGGCGCGGGGATTGACACCGGTGGCGTAGAGTTTCCGGCCGGTCGCGGTGCGTGAGAGGAGGAGCCAGACGAGAATTCCCAGGATCACCACGATCGGGATGATCGGGGGAATCGGCGCACCGAAGGTCGTTCCGGTGAGCTGGGCGAGCGAGCGCAGCTCCTGCGGCGGCTGGCCGTTGTAGTCGCCGTTCACGATGAACATCGAACCGCCCGCGAGGATCGCTCCGACGCCGAGCGTGAGCACGAGCGGCTGGATGTGCAGCCAATGGCACAGCCAGCCGACGAGCGCACCGATCCCGCCGCAGACGCCGACGGTCACCAGGAGCGCGAACCAGATGGACCACCCCAGCCGGCTGGTCGCATTCGAGGCGATCATCGCCCCGAACAGGATGTACCCCGCCACCGCGAGGTCCATTCCGCCCAGGATCACGACGAGCGTCTGCCCCATCGCCGCCAGAGCGAGCAGTGACGCCAGCACCAGGATCGCGACCGCGGCCTGCGGTCTGGCCGCGAACGCCGGGATGAGCGCGACGAGGACCGCCACGAGCACGATCAGGACGAGCACCTGCACGAACGGGGTCTCGACGGCCCAGCGCCGCACCCGGGCCCATCCCCGCGCGGGGGGCTGCGGCACCGTGAGCGATCGGGTGACGCCGGTGGATGGATCGGTCATGCACGACTCCTTATCAGTCGCGGCTTGAGGAGGGTCGCCCCGAGGAGGACGCCGACCACCAGCACGAGTCCGTAGGTGACTTGGATGAGGCTCGGCTGCACGCCTGCCGCGGTCAGCAGCTGCTGCACCAGGTAGATCACGACGGCTCCGAGGAATGTGCCGAGCAGACCGCCTCGACCGCCGCCCAGACTCGCGCCGCCGAGCACGGCGGCGGCGATCCCGAGAAGCGCGTACGTCGTGGCGAGCCCCGACTGCGAGGACTGCAGCAGCGCCGAGAGGGCGATGCCCCCGACACCGGCGAACAGCCCGCCGATCGTGTAGGCGAGGACGCGGACGACGGTCACGTTCACTCCGGATCCGAACGCCGAGATGTCGCTCTCTCCGGTCGCGAGGAGGTTGCTGACGTACGCGGTGCGGCGCAGTCCGAACCAGGCCAGCGCGACGACGCCCATCGTGACGGCCGCCGCCGGGAACCAGCCGAACGAACCGGCGAGCGCATCGGTCCAGTTCGCCGGTGCCGACACGGGCTGCTTGGAGATCGTGACCGAGAGCCCGACGAGCACGAAGAACACACCGATCGATGCGACGACCGGATGCAGCCGCACGACGGCCACCAGAATCCCGGTGACCGTCCCCACAGCGGCGGCGGTGACGAGCAGGATGGGCGCGGCGATGTACCACTCCCCCCACCCGGCCGGCAGGAGGACCGCGATGAACAGGCAGTTGATCAGTGTGGCCAGGGGTCCGACCGAGATGTCGATCCCCCCGGAGAGGATCGACGGCGTGGAGGCGAATCCGACGAGAACGAAGGGCGCGAGGGTCGCCAGCGTCGCCGGAAGCCGCTCCGGCGAGAGGAAGCTGGGGCTCACGATCAGGTTGATCACGAGCAGGATGAGCGTGAGCAGGAGGGCGAAGGCCCACCTGCGGCGCTGAAAGAAGGCGAGGACCCGGCTCATGCTGCCTGTCCGATCTGCTGGCCGAAGTAGGCCGCGACGACCGCTTCACTCGTGAGCTGCTCCCGCGGGATCTCCGCGAAGACCGCCTGGTCGCGGAAGACCAGCACCCGGTCCACGAGTTCGACCAGTTCCTCCACTTCGCTGGAGAGCATGACAATGCTCATCCCGTCGGCGCACAGTCGGTCCAGCGTCGCGTAGATCTCCCGCTTCGTCATGATGTCGACGCCGCGCGTCGGGTCGTTCAGCAGCAGCACGCGCGGGTCGGTCGCAAGCCAGCGGGCGAGGACCACCTTCTGCTGGCTTCCGCCGGACAGGCTGGAGATCGGGTCCTCCTGTGTACCCAGCCGGATGCTTAGCGCGGAGACGAACTCGGTGAACCGCTCGCGCATGCGCTTCGCGCTGAGGAGCGGTCCGCGCCGATCCGCACCGAGCGTGGGCAGGGCGAAGTTGTCGCGGATCGACATCGACTCGAACAGGGACTCGCCCCGCCGCTCCCGAGGAAGGTACGCCACGCCGAGCCTCGCGCCGTTCCCCGAGCGCACCGGGATGTCGGGGCTCAGCACCCGGATCACGCTGCCCGGGCCCTCCGCGACTCCTGCGAGCCGCTTGAGGAACAGGTCCTGGCCGTGTCCTTCCAGCCCCGCGATTCCGACGAGCTCGCCGGCGCGCAGGGTCAGATCGATCGGGTCGGCGTGGGCGGTGAGCCGGACCCCCTCCACCCGGAGCGTGGCGTCGCCGAGGGGGCGATCGTGGGTGATCCGTTCCAGCACTCCGCTGGTGCCGGTCATATCCGCGATGAGACGCTCCACCGACAGCGAATCGCGATCGACGGTCGAGACCGTCCGGCCCGAGCGCAGCACCGAGACCCGGTCGGAGATCTCCTGGACCTCGTCCATGCGGTGCGAGATGAACAGGACGCTCACGCCGTGGGAGGTGAGCCGACGGATCTCCGCGAAGAGCCGGTCACGGGTCTGCACATCCAGCGCCGCGGTCGATTCATCGAGGACGAGGATCCCCGGCTCACGGACGAGCGCCCGCACGATGCACACCGCCTGTCGCTCGGACAGCGACAGGTCGCCGGCCGGCGCGTCCAGGTCGATGCCGTCGATGAGGCGGCCGAGCGTCTCCGCGGCGAGGGAGCGCTGCGCGGCGCGGCCGAGACGGCGCGAGAAGACCCCGTCGGTCCCGAGCCAGATGTTGTCGAGGACCGATTGGCTCGTCGCCGTCAGCACCTCCTGGAAGACGACGGCGATGCCGCGGCCGTTCGCCTGCCGCGGGTTGCGCAGGGTGAGCGCCTGACCGTCCAGCGTGAGGGATCCCGTATCGGGGCTGTGGACGCCGCCGATGATCTTGACGAGCGTGGACTTGCCCGAGCCGTTCTCGCCGAGAAGAGTGTGGACCTCGCCCGGGTGCAGGTCGAGTTCGGCATCCACGAGTGCGCGCGTCGCGCCGAAGCGTTTGCTTATCCCGCTGAGCCGCAGCCCGTCATCGGCACCAGACATCCCGTACTCCTCATCGAGTTCCCACCGCGTCGCGGCCCTGATCAGATACTAGACGAACCGTATCGAATGTGTCTATCCTGAATTGGCGCAACGGATGCGCCCACTCAAAGAGGAGATGCACACATGCTGAAGCCCACACGCGTGGCTCGGATGGGAACCGTCGCCACAGCCCTCGCCACCATCGGAGTCCTTGCGCTCGCCGGATGTTCGTCGTCATCGACCGGAACGCCCACCGAATCCGCCACGACTCCTGCCGCAGAGGGCTGCGGCTCGATCCCCCAGCTCGGAGCCAACGACCCGAACGGCCTGCTCGACGGCCTGAGCGCCGAGCTGCAGGATGGCTACAACGCCTACGACATCGAGATCCAGGAGTCCGCCTGGGCGGACTGGAAGTCCGACAAGACCGAGGGCTTCACCGCCGCAATCGTCGGGCAGGCTCCCGCCGCCCCGTACATCGCCACCTTCCAGGCGCAGCTGCTCGAGTCGCTCGAGGCGCAGGATGTCGAGGTCGTCGCCAACCTCGCTCCCAACGACCCTACCGACGTCCCCGGCCAGATCCAGATGTTCAACCAGGCGCTGTCGCTCAAGCCCGACATCATCTTCCTGAACCCGGCCGCCCCCGAGGCGGCGGTGGACCTCGTGAAGCAGGCATATGACGCCGGCATCCCGGTCATCTCGACCGTGGTGCCCCTGGACAGCCCCTACGCGATCAGCCTGGCGAACAACTCGAACCTGCAGGCGATGGAGACCGCGGCCGGCATCCTCGGCGCGATCGGCGGAAAGGGCACCATCCTCCAGGTCGACGGCGTTCCCGGCATCCCGCCGCAGCTGTTCTGGGAGGACGGCATCGCCAACGCACTCGAACTGTGCCCCGACGTCTCGATCGCCGGCCAGGTGCAGGGCTTCTTCCAGCCTCCGGCCGCGCAGCAGGCCGTCGTCCAGTACCTCGCGACGAACCCCGCGGGCGTGGATGCCGTCTTCCAGGCCGGCTCGATGGGTTGGGCGATCCGCGACGCGTTCCAGCAGGCCGGACTGCCGGTGCCGCCGATTCAGGACATCAACGCGTCGCAGGGCATGGCCGCGTACGCTGCCGCGACCCCCGACTACGCGTACTTCGGCACGGCGACTCCCCCGATCCCCGCCGCGCAGGTGGCCGCGCAGATCGGACTGAAGGTGCTCGCCGGCGCAGGACCCAAGGTGAACCAGGTCGTGTGGGGTCCGTACGTGGTCGATCAGAGCAACATCGCGGACGTCGTCGACCCGTCCTGGTCGGAGTCGGACGGAACCGACCTGACCGTAGACGGCGTCTACCTCACGGATGACCAGGTCGCCGAGTTCTTCAACAACCCGGAACTCGGCCCGCAGACAGCCGAGTAGAGCGAGGGGTGGGCGGCGCTGACCGCCCACCCATTCTCCTTACCCAATGCGATACAATACGTAGCGTATCGCTTGCATGATCTGAGGAAGGATCACCATGAAGCTCGGACGCATCACCGTCGAATCCCCCGACGGGCCCGAGGTCCGCGTCGTCGCCGCGGAGCCCGAGAACGGCCGCGTGGTCGATCTCAAGCGCGCGTATGCGCTCGCGCTGCAGCGCACCGGCGCCACGACCGACGGAGCACGACACCTCGCCCACGCGATCTTCCGCGACCTGACGCAGGGCATCTCGACCGGCGACTTCTTCCTCGAGGCTGCGCATCACGCGCTGACTGCGGCGGACGACGCATCGCTCGCCCTCGCCGACGCCTCCTTCGTCGCCGCGATCAAGCCCCCGGTCCTTCGCGACAGCCTGACCTTCAACGGGCACATCAAGAACTTCTTCGGCAACGTGATGAAGTCCAAGCCCACGCGGGCCGTCTACGAGCGGCCCGGGTTCTTCAAGGGGTCCACGGCCACGCTCTACGGCACGAACGAGACGATCCCCTACCCGAGCATCACCGAGCAGCTCGACTACGAGCTTGAGATCGGGTACGTCATCGGGCGCGCCGGGCGCAACATCACCCCCGAGAACGCCTTCGAGCACGTCTTCGGCATCACGATCTTCAACGACTTCAGCCTGCGCGACGTTCAGGTGCTCGAAAGCCCCATCGGAATGGGCGCGCAGCACTCGAAGGACTTCGCCTACGGGATAGGCCCCTGGATCGTGACGATGGATGAGATCCCCTCGATCATCGGCCTGAGGGGGCAGGTCCGGGTGAACGGCGAAGTCTGGTCGGACACGAAGGTCGAGGACTTCATCTGGACGCCGGAGGAGACCGTGTCATACGTGTCTCAGCTGGACGGCTTGCAGCCGGGCGACCTGATCGGGTCCGGGACGATGGCGTTCGGCGCCGGCGCGGAGTTGCGCCGCTTCCTCCAGCCGGGAGACGTCCTCGAACTCGAACTGGAACGGGTCGGGGTTCTGCGCTCCCCGATCGCCGCGGAGAAGGAGACCCCGACATGGTGGCCCACTCCCCAGCCGTACCCGTTCGAGGAGGCGTGACCGTGGCGGAGGCTCCTCGCGTGCGGCGCGTGGTCACCGGCCACGACGATCGCGGCCACGCCGTGATCCTGATCGACGACATCGCCCCCAACTCATTCACCTCGGATGTGATCCCTGGTTTCGGCGCTGCCGTTCCGTGGCTGAGCGGCCACCCCGTCGATCATGTCTCCGACGGCGATCCGGTCGGCGAGGGCTCACCGATCCCCAACTTCCCGCGCGTCGGTGAGACCGTCTTCCGCATCGCCGAGTTCCCGCCGGATGCCGCCTACCCGAGCGATGCACAGGACCGCATCTTCGACGAGATCGACGGAAAGGCGGAGGCCGCCGAGGGAGCGAAGCACTCGAACGGACGGCACTTCTGGTTCCACCGCACCGACTCGCTCGACTACGCGATCGTCCTGGAGGGTGAGATCACGCTCCTCGTCGATGACGGCGAAGCGACCCTCCGGGCGGGCGACGTCGCGATCCAGCGCGCGACGAGCCATGCCTGGTCGAATCGCACCGACCGCATCGCGCGTGTGGCGTTCGTGCTCATCGGCACCGAGCCCGTGTCGGCAGACGAGATCGCCTCGCGGCGCCGCGGTATCCCGGCGGAATCGAAGCGACTGTGATCGTCGATGCGGAAGCCGCCGTCGGCGAGGTCATCTGGCGCCTCGATCCGGCACTGCGGACGCAGACGAACATCGCGCGCTTCACGGGAGCCCTCGGCGACCGCGGCATCGAGCTCGGAGACCGTTACGAAGATCTGTGGCGATGGTCGGTGGACGAGCCCAAACGATTCTGGTCGGAGTGGGCGGATTTCGCCGGCGTGAAGATGGGCGGGACCGCCGGCCCCGTGCGCAGCGACGACGCGATGCCCGACACGCGCTGGTTCGCCGGAAGACAGCTTAACTACGCGCGCGAGCTGCTCGCCGCGCACGAAGGAACCGCCATCGTTGCGCTGACCGAGAGCGGCGAGCGCTCTGAGGTCACGTTCGCCGAGCTGCGAGACGATGTCGCGGCATTCGCCGCTCATCTGCGAGCCCACGGGGTCGGCGCGGGCGACCGGGTCGTCGGAATCCTGCCGAACATCCCCGAAGCCGTCATCGCCCTGCTGGCGACCGCCTCGATCGGCGCGGTGTGGTCGGTATGCGCACCCGAGTTCGGCCCGGGAGCCATCGTCTCGCGCTTCGCGCAGCTCGAGCCCGTTGTACTGATCGCCGTGCCCGGCTACGAGCTGGGCGGCACCGACAGGCACCGCGAGACGGAGCTGACCGAGGTGCTGACTGGGCTCCCATCGGTCGAGCACGTCGTATGGGTGACCGGCCACACGAGCGCGAGACCCATCGACTCGGTCCCGGACTCCTGCGACTGGGCGGATGCAGTGCGCGTCGTCGCCGAGCCCGACTTCGCCGACGTCGACTTCGACCACCCGCTATGGGTGCT
>JAUHVN010000301.1 GCA_030425055.1 Actinomycetes bacterium
TCCCAGTCGAGCCGCTGCGCACCCGCCTCGCCGCGCGGCACGACGATCTCGCCGTCGATGAGGCACGGCTCGGGCAGCAGGCGTGCGAATGCCTCGACGAGCTCGGGGAAGTAGCGGGTGAGCGGCTTCGCGCCGCGACTGCCGATCTCGACGTCCGCGCCGTCCCACGAGACGAGCGCGCGGAAGCCGTCCCACTTGGGCTCGAAGCTCAGTCCGGGCGGATGCTTCGCCGGGTCGGGCACGTCGGGGACCGACTTCGCGAGCATCGGCGCGGGGATCTCGTGCGGCATCCCCCCATCCTGCCGCCCGTGGCCGACAGCGGCCAGATCATGAAACCCGGATCGACCCGTGCTACACGGGTTCCGCGTTACACTGGTTGAATGGCCAACCTCACCATCGCCATCGACGACGCACTCCTGCGGCGAGCGCGCATCCGGGCCCTCGAACACGGCACGTCTGTGAATGCGCTTCTTCGCGACTATCTGACCTCATACGCCGATTCGGGTGCCGAGGCGGCGGTGCGCAGCGAGTTGGCGAGACTCGCCCGTGCGTCGACGGCGCGCTCCTCGCTTGACGGACGGTCGTGGAGCCGCGATGACCTCTACGACCGCGGCACCTCGGCATGACCGCATTCCTCGATACGAATGTGCTCGTCTACGCCTTCGATGCGCGCGATCCCGGCAAGCAGGCGCGGGCCGTTGAGCTCCTCGAGAGCGGTCCGCGATTCGTCGTCAGCGCTCAGGTGCTGGGCGAGTTCTACGTGACGGTGACCAGGAAACTCGCCGAGCCCTTGGAGGAGGCCGTCGCCGCCGACGCGGTCGAGCGGTTGGCCGCGCTCAGGGTGATCCCGATCGACGGCCGTGTCTCTATCGCTGCGATCGAGACCGCCCGCCTTCACCAGCTGTCCTACTGGGACGCGCTCATCTTGGAGGCGGCCGCCTTCGCCGGGTGCGACGTACTCCTCACCGAAGACCTCGCACATGGCTCGGTGCTGCGCGGGGTACGCGTCGAGAACCCGTTCCGTTGACGCGTCGCACATCACAGCGCGTCCCACCCTCGGCAACCCTGTGTCCCGACTTCGGGTCAGGGAAGACGCCTTCCTGAACCGGAAGTGGGACACGGCCGCGGGAAGTGGGACACGGCCGCGGGAAGTGGGACATGCCCGCAGAAGCGGCGGCTACTCGAGGACGGGCTCGGCGGCGCGCTGCTGCTTCGACCGGGCCCACTTCGCGGGGGAGTTCGGGCCGTGCCACACCTGCACGATGCCCCACGCGACGGCCGTGATCGGCACGGCGAGGACTGCGCCGAGGATGCCGCCGATCGCGGTGCCGGCGGCGAGGGCCACCAGCACGACGAACGCGTGCAGCTTCATCGTGCGCGACATGAGCACCGGCTGCAGGAAGTTGCCCTCGAGCTGCTGGACGAGCACGATCACGCCGACGACGAGCAGCGCGTTGAACCAGCCGTTGGCGACGAGGGCCACGAGCGCCGCGAGGAAACCGGCGAGCGTCGCACCGACGATCGGGATGAACGCGAGCAGGAAGACCAGCACGGCGAGCGGGATCGCGAGCGGCACCTGAAGGATCAGCAGCCCGATGAGGATGCCGACGGCGTCCACCAGCGCGACGAGGGCCGTGCCGCGGATGTACGAGCCGAGGGTCACGACCGTCTTCTCGCCGACGCGGCGAGCGCGCGCCTCGTGCGAGCCGCGGAACGGTCGCAGCACGAACTCCCACATCTGCGGGCCGTCCTTGAGGAAGAAGAACAGGATGACGACCATCAGCACCAGGCCGGTGACGAACGACGCGACGGCGCTGACGCCGGCGAGCGCACCCGACCCGAACTGCGCACTCGTGAGGAAGTCGATGATCTGATCGCCCCATTCCTGCAGCTGCGTGTCGGACGGCGCGAAGGGCAGGCTCTCGACCCACGCCAGCAGCTCGCGGAAGCCCGTCGTCGCCTGTTCGCTCAGCTCGGTCCACTGGCTGCGCACAGCGATGGTGATCAGCCATCCCACGCCCGTGAGGATCGCGACCGCGCCGAGCAGGCAGATCACGGTGGCCAGCAGCGGCGGCACCCTGCGATCCCGCATCCAGGACATGGCGGGAGCGAAAGCCGAGGCGAGGATCAGCGCGATCACCAGCGGGATGGTCACGAGGGTGAGCGACTGGATGAGCCAGATGATGCCGGCTGCGACGGCGACGACGACGATGATCTGCAGCCCGCGCGTGGCGAGCCGCCCGAACGTGTCGGTCCACAGGCGCCAGGGCGAGGCATCCGGATCGGGGGACACCTCGGCGGAGACGCGGACGGGGGAGCGGCGGAACAGGCCCATGAACCGACGGTAGCGAGCGGCGGGCGCAGGATGTCAAGCCCGTCGACGTTCGTGCGTCGGGGGCGTTGACTGGGCGGATGGGCTCACTGTGGAAGACGGATGCCGATCACGTCGCGGGTTCGCCGCTGCTGCCCGGCTCGCGGCACGACGTGATCGTGGTCGGTGCGGGCATCACCGGACTCAGCACCGCGCTCATGCTCGCCCGCGCGGGGCGGGACGTCGCGGTGATCGAGGCAGGTGAGGTGGGCGAGCTGGCGAGCGGGGCGAACACCGGCAAGCTGTCACTGCTGCAGGGATCGGTGCTGTCGACACTGCGCCGTCATCACCCCGCGTCGCTCGTACGCGCGTACGTCGACGCCAACCGCGACGGCGCCGAGTGGCTGACCGCGTTCGCGCAGGACGCGGGCGTGCCCTACACCCGCCGCACCGCTCTCTCGTACGCGCAGACGGATGCCGGGGCCGAGTGCGTCGCGGACGAGCTCGCGGCGGCGCACGAAGCAGGACTCGACGTGCGCCGGGTGCTGCCCGCCGACGACACCGCGCCGTTCCCGTTCGTCGACGGCGTCGCGCTCGACGACCAGGTCGCGATCGACCCGCAGCAGGTGCTCATCGCCCTCGCGCAGGCGTTCCTCGCAGCGGGCGGGACGCTGCACACCGGCGTCCGCGTCACGCGCGTGCATGCCATCCCTCCCGCGCGCGTCGAGACGGATGCCGGCGGCGCGGCCGCCGATGTCGTGGTGCTGGCCACCGGCGCGCCGATCACCGACCGCGGGCTGTACTTCGCGAAGACCCGCGGGCTGCGCTCGTACTGCATCGCGTTCGACGTCGACGGCGAGATGCCTGACGGGCTGTTCCTCTCGGTCGACGGGCCGACCAGATCGATCCGGTCGGTCACCGACGACGACGGGCCGGCCGGTCGCGCACGACTCGTCGTGGGAGGCAACGGGCATCCGGTCGGCCGCGCCGAATCGGAGCGGCGGTGCGTCGACGACCTGATCGCGTGGACGGAGGAATGGTTCCCCGGCGCCGAACCGGTGGCGAGCTGGTCGGCGCAGGACTACGAGTCGCACGACCTCATCCCGTTCGTCGGAGCGATGCCGCGCGGGCTCGGACACGTGCGCTTCGCGACCGGTTTCGGCAAGTGGGGCCTGTCGAACGGCCCGGCCGCGGCGCAGCGGATCACCGCCGAGATTCTGCGGGTGCCACGGCGGGAGCGACCTGCGTGGATGAACACCATCTCGACGCGCTTCACGGTGCCGGCCGACCTGGGTCGCGGCGGAGTCGAGAACCTTCGGGTCGGGTGGGAG
>JAUHVN010000302.1 GCA_030425055.1 Actinomycetes bacterium
CCAGCCGAGGGATGCCTGCAGCCCGACGAACATCGTCGTCAGGCTGATCGCCGCGGCCAGGTGCGTGCGGGCGAGGTAGCGCGTCAGCCGGTTCGACCAGAAGCCGGGCTGCGACAGCACGGCCTCGGCGGGGGTCTCGGTGTCGCGCGCGGTGATGTTGCCCTGCATGCCGGGCAGGACGTCGTAGCGCACCTGCGACACCGCCGACACGACCCACAGCACGGCGACCGCGAGCACCGGCAGCAGCGCGAAGAACGCGAGACGCAGCCCGGGGCTCCACGCCTCGACGGGCGCCAGCAGACCCTCGAGCGGCCCGCACAGCGCCGGCTGCGCCCCGCACTGGGCGGCGCCGATGTCGAGCGCGATCGTCGCGGCCGTCGTCGTGAACAGCAGCGTGAGGATGAGGCCGAACAGCCGGGTCGCACCCGCGGTGTAGCTCGCCCAGCCGCCCGCCGAGTCGCCCTCGAGCCGTCGTGACCACTGCACCGCGTTGCCGATGCTGAACGGCAGCAGGATCGCGTAGAACACGCGCGCGGCGGCGGCCAGCACCTTGCCGACGGCACCCGTGCCGCCGACGTCGGGCGTCGTGCGCACCATGCCGCCCCACGAGTAGGCCTCGCGCCGCACACCCGGCGGCACGTGGCCGCGACCGCCGTCGGCCGCAGCGAGAGCCTCGGCCGTCGGCTCCCAGAACGAGCCGAGCTTGTCGCCGGCGACGGTGCGCACGCCTTCCGGCGGAAGGTCGAGCAGCGCGGCGGGGGTCGTGTTGTTGACGCCGTGCACACGCAGTTCGAGCACGCGCGGCGGCGGCTCGGGCCGCGTCGTGCCGGTGTCGTTCGCTGTCGGATCGGTCATCGCGGCCCCCGGTGTGCTCGACTCCTCGCGTACGCGCCACATGCTAGACCCGCGCGGTTAGGCTGGCCACATGCCGCTGACCGGAGAGTACAAGCCGTCCACGTCGGAATGGGCCCGCACCCAGGCCGAGACCTTCGAGGCATCCGGGGGAGCGGAAGCCGACACGCTGCGCGGAGTGCCCATCATCGTGCTCACCACCGTCGGCTGGAAGAGCGGCGCGCTGCGCAAGACCGCCCTCATGCGCGTCGAGCACGACGGCCGCTACGCCGTCGTCGCCTCGAAGGGCGGTGCACCCGACGAACCGCGGTGGGCCGAGAACATGCGCCGCCACTCCCACGTCGAGCTGCAGGACGGCGCAGCCAAGCGCGACTACACCGCGCGCGAGCTCGACGGCGACGAGCGCGCCGAGTGGTGGGACCGCGCCGTCGAGGTGTGGCCCGACTACGCGCAGTACCAGACGCGCACCGACCGGCAGATCGCCGTCTTCGTGCTCGAACCGCACGACGGCTGATCGTCGCCGACTCGTCCGGCGCGCGCGCCGGGCGCGCGGCCCTCTCGTAGGTAGGGTCGACACGGCATGAATCGCCTCGTCGTCTTCCTTCTCGCAGCCGTCGACGCCGCCATCGCGGTCGCCGTCGGTCTCGCGGCGATCCTCGCGCCGCTGACGGTGCTGTGGGTGTTCGGGTTCAGCTCGGCGCCCGATTGGGCGGCCCTGTGGCCGGCATCCGCGACGGTGTGGCAGTACGGGAACCTCGTGCCCCTCGAGGTCACCCTGCCCGCGGAGTACGTGGCCGCGGCCGGCATCGCACCCGCGGCCGAGACGTTCGCGCTGACCCTGGCGCCCCTGGCGTTCGCCGGGTTCACCGCCGTGTTCGCCGCCCGGTCGGGCGTGCGCGCGTCGCGGGCCGAGTCGTGGATCACCGGATGCCTCACCGGCATCGTCGTCTTCGCGGCCCTCGCCGCGGCGGTCGCGCTCACCGGGCGCAACGACGTCGGCGCGGTCGAGCTGTGGCAGGCGGTCGTCATCCCGACCACCGTGTTCGCCGTTCCCCTCGTCGGGGGAGCGCTGGCGACGGAGTGGATCGAGGCCGAGACCGGCGCGGTCGCTCGGGTGCGCGACCGCCTCGAAGCGGATGCCGCCTGGGGGCCTGTGGTCGGACTCGCCTTCCGCGGCGCCACGATCGTCGTCGTCGGGCTCGTCGGTCTGGGGTCGCTGCTGGCCGCCGTCGCCCTCGTGCTGCGCGGCGGCGAGGTCATCGCGCTCTACGAGGCCGCGCACCTCGACGTGCTGGGTGCGATCGTCGTGACGCTCGGCCAGCTCGCCTACCTGCCGACCGTCGCGCTGTGGGGCATGGCCTTCCTCGCCGGACCCGGCTTCGCCGTCGGCGTGGGCACGGCGGTGTCGCCGGCGGGCACATCCGCCGGCGTGCTTCCCGGCATCCCGCTGCTGGGCATCGTGCCGGAGTCCACGAGCCCGTGGCTCATGCTCGTGGTGCTCGCGCCGGTCGCCGTGGCCGCATTCGCGGGATGGGTCGTGCGTTCGCGGCTGGTCGCATTCGGCATGCCGCACGACGTCACCGCGCGCGATGTCGCCGCGGGCGATACCGCAGCGCTCGTCGAGCCCGCCGCTCCGCGCGACCCCTCGCGCACCGCGGCACTGCAGGGGCTCCTCGCCACGGCGCCGATCGTCGAGGCCGAGCCCGACGGGGGCGCCGCGCCCGTCCATCCCGCGCCCCACGATCCCGTCCTGCCGCGGCTGGTCATCGTCGTCGGCATGGCGCTGCTCGCCGCCGGTGCAGCCGCGCTGCTCGCGTTCGCGGCGTCCGGTTCGCTCGGCCCCGACGCCATGGCCGAGTTCGGCCCGCAGCCGGGACCGGTCGCGCTCGCGGTCGGACTCGAGACGCTCGTCGGCGCCGGCATCCTCATCCTGTCGCCGGCCCGGCGGAGCGGCGGCGACGCGTCGGTAGACTAGCCGCGTGCTCACGGTCGCCGTTCTCATCTCGGGCGCGGGGTCCAATCTCAGGGCGCTGCTCGAGGCGGCGGCCGACCCGGAGTATCCCGCCGAGATCGTCGTGGTCGGCGCCGACCGCGAAGCCGACGGCTTCGCCCACGCCGAGGAATTCGGCATCCCGAGCTTCATGGTGCCGTTCGACGCGTTCGACTCCCGCGACGATTGGGGCGCAGAGCTCAGCACCCAGCTCGGCGTGTGGCGGCCCGACCTCGTCGTGCTGTCGGGCCTCATGCGCCTGCTGCCCGCCCGTGTCGTCGCCGACTGGTCGCCCCACATCGTGAACACCCACCCGGCTTACCTGCCCGAATTCCCGGGCGCCCACGCCGTGCGCGACGCGCTCGCGGCCGGCGCCACCCGCACCGGCGCGAGCGTCATCCTCGTCGACGACGGTGTCGACACCGGCCCGATCCTCGCGCAGGAGCGCGTCCCGGTGCTGCCCGGCGACGACGAGCACACCCTGCACGCGCGCATCAAGCCCGTCGAGCGACGGCTGCTCATCGACGTCGTGCGCCGCATCGCCGACGGCGACCTCGACCTCGCCGCGGTCGCGGCATCCCACGCACCCCCCACCCCCTGACCCGAGGAGTCCTGCATGGCCGGCCCCACGCCCGATCCCGCCCAGTACCGCCACCGCGACGTCGTCCCCGTGCGCCGGGCCCTCGTGTCGGTCAGCGACAAGACCGACCTGCTGACCCTCGCCGCCGCGCTCGCCGGCGCCGGGGTCGAGATCGTCTCGACGGGGTCGACGGCCGCGCGCATCCGCGAGGCGGGC
>JAUHVN010000303.1 GCA_030425055.1 Actinomycetes bacterium
CTTCGGCCGAGACGCCGCGGAGCACCGTGGCGGCGCCCTCACCGGTCGCGGCGATGACGATGAGATCGCGCAGCCGTTCGAGGAGGTCGTCGACGAAGCGGCGCGGATCCTGACCGGTCTGCACGACGCGGTCGACGGCCTCGAACGCGGCGCCGGCGTCGAGCGACGCGAGGGCGTCGACGACCTCATCGAGCAGTTCGGCGTGCGTGTAGCCCAGCAGCGCGACGGCGCGCTCGTACGCGACCGTACGGTCTTCGGAGCCCGCGATGAGCTGGTCGAGCAGCGACAGCGTGTCTCGCGGCGATCCGCCGCCGGCCCGCACGACGAGCGGGAGCACCCCGGGCTCGACCGACACGCCCTCGGTCGCGCACAGCGACTCGACGTACTCGAGCATGGCCGCCGGGGGCACGAGCCGGAACGGGTAGTGGTGCGTGCGCGAGCGGATGGTGCCGATGACCTTCTCGGGCTCGGTCGTCGCGAAGATGAACTTGACGTGATCGGGCGGCTCTTCGACGAGCTTCAGCAGCGCGTTGAAGCCCTGCGGGGTCACCATGTGCGCCTCGTCGAGGATGAAGATCTTGTAGCGGTCGCGCGCGGGCGCGAACACCGCGCGCTCGCGCAGATCGCGTGCGTCGTCGACGCCGTTGTGCGACGCGGCGTCGATCTCGACGACGTCGAGCGAGCCCCCGCCGCCGCGACCGAGCTCGACGCAGCTCTCGCACTCGCCGCACGGGGTGTCGGTCGGACCCTGTGCGCAGTTCAGGCAGCGCGCGAGGATGCGCGCAGACGTGGTCTTGCCGCAGCCGCGCGGCCCCGAGAAGAGGTACGCGTGCCCGATGCGGTCGCCGCGCAGCGCCGTCATGAGCGGTTCGGTGACCTGCGACTGCCCGATCATCTCGCCGAACGCCTCGGGGCGGTAGCGGCGGTACAGGGCGGTGGTCACAGCCCTACCCTACGGCGTGGGCCCGACATCACGGCCCGCCCGTTCACACGTCGGCGCCGTGCTCGAGGTCAGCCTGCTCGCCGGTGACGGCGATCGCCGTGGTGACGGTCGGCACGGACGCCGACAGCACGGTGCCGTCCTCCCGGCGCTGGTCGAGGAAGGACCGCAGCGTCGGCACTCCCTCCCTCACCGGTCCCTGGTGCGCGAGCGGAACGACGACCTCCGAGCCGGGCTCGACGGTGTACGCCTCGCCCCGCACGCGGAACTCGAGGGGTTCGCCGTCGCCGGCCTTCAGGCGGAACTCGTCGGCCGTGATGCCGACCTCGAGCCGCATGCCGTGCCAGTGCAGCACATACGACAGCCTGGTCCAGTCCGCCGGCATCCGGGGGTCGAACGTGAGATCCCCGAAGTGGTCGCGCATGCCGCCGAATCCGCTCACCAGCGCCGTCCAGACGCCGCCGGCGGATGCGACGTGCACGCCGTCCGACGCGTTGTGATGCAGGTCGGCGAGGTCGACGAAGATCGACTCCCGGAAGTACTTCAACGCGAGGTCCTGGTAGCCCACTTCGGCCGCGAGGATCGACTGCACGACCGCCGACAGCGTCGAGTCGCCCGTCGTGAGTGCGTCGTAGTACTCGAAGTCCGCGAGCTTGTCCTCGTCGGTGAAGTGGTTGCCCTGCAGGAACAGGGCGAGCACGACGTCGGCCTGCTTGAGCACCTGGTACCGGTAGATGACGAGCGGGTGGTAGTGCAGCAGCAGCGGACGGCGGTCGTCGGGTGTGTTCTCGAGGTCCCAGATCTCGCGCTCGAGGAACACCTCGTCCTGCGGATGGATGCCCAGGGCCGGCGAGAACGGGATGTGCATCGCCTCGGCGGCGCGGTCCCACGCCTCGGGCTCGCCCGGATCCAGGTTCAGCCGCTCGACCATCGCGCGGTAGGCGTCGGGCGCCTCCTCGGCCATCTCGCGCACGTTGCGGGCCGCGAAGCGCAGGTTGAACCGCGCCATGACGTTCGTGAACAGGTTGTCGTTGACGACCGTGGTGTATTCGTCGGGCCCGGTGACGCCGTGGATGTGGAAGGTGTCGTCGCCGTGGTGCCCGCCGTTCTGCGATCGCCAGAACCCGAGCGTGGTCCACAGTCGCGCGGTCTCGACGGCGATGTCGATGCCCTCGCGGTGGAGGAACTCGACGTCGCCGGTCGCGCGCACGTACTTCGCCAGCGCGAAGCACACGTCGGCGTTGATGTGGTACTGCGCGGTGCCGGCCGCGTAGTAGGCGGAGGCCTCTTCGCCGTTGATCGTGCGCCACGGGAACAGCACGCCCGCCTCGTTGAGCTGGAAGGCGCGGCGGCGGGCCGCCGGCAGCATGAGATACCTCATCCGCAGCGCGTTGCGCGCCCACAGCGGCGTCGTGTAGGCCAGGAACGGCAGCACGTAGATCTCGGTGTCCCAGAAGTAGTGGCCGCTGTAGCCCGAGCCGGTGAGGCCCTTGGCGGGCACGCCCTGGCCATCGGCCCGCGCGGCAGCCTGGGCGAGCTGGAACAGGCACCACCGAGTGGCCTGCTGCAGGTCGTCCTGTCCTTCGATCCGCACGTCCGAGCGGTCCCAGAACGCCGCCATCCACTCGCGCTGGCGGTCGTACACGCTCTGCACGCCCTCGCTCAGCGCCCGGTCGACCGAGCGGCGGCAGCGGTCGACGAGCTCGCGCGCGGGCACACCGCGCGACGAGTGGTACCCGACGAGCTTGGTGACCGTCACCGGCACGCCTGCCTTCGCCTGCACCCGGAACACGTTCTTCGCGATGTCGGGCTCGATGAGGGTGCGCGCGGTGTAGACGTTCTCGGTGTCGATCAGGTGGTCGGCGACGACCGCGACGGTCATGCCCGACTCGGTGACGCGGTACGACAGCGCCGAGCGCAGCTGGTCCTGCCAGTACTCCTGCGGCTGCAGCACGCGCTGCTGGATGCGCTCGGCCTTGCGCGGATCGAACCCGGCCTTCTTCGGCGCGGTCGGCGTGCCGCCGTAGACGTTCTCGCCGTCCTGCCGGTTGATGAGCTGGCAGCTGATGGTGACGGGCGCGTCGGCGTTGAGCACCGTCACCGACACCCGCATGACCGCGAGGTGCTTCTCCTCGAACGACACCAGCCGGTCGAAGTCGACGACGACGTCCTTGCCCGACGGCGTCTGCCACCTGACGTGCCGGCGCAGCACGCCCTCGCGCATGTCGAGCACGCGCTCGTACTCGCGGACGTCGGCGACGTCGAAGGACAGCGGCTCGTCGTCGACGTAGACGCGCATCACCTTCGCGTCCGGCGCGTTGACGATCGTCTGGCCGACTTCGGCGAACCCGTACGCCTGCTCGGCATGCCGGATGGGGAATGTCTCGTGGAGCCCGTTGATGAAGGTGCCCTGCTCGTGCGCGAAGCGCCCCTCGGGGTGGTTGCCCCTCAGCCCCAGGTAGCCGTTGCCGACGGCGAAGAGCGTCTCGCTCACACCGGCGTCGTCGAGCGAGTACGACGTCTCGACGAGCCGCCAGGGGTCGACGGGGTAGCGGTTGCGGTCGATCATCGCGTGAGCTCCTCCAGGTCCTGCACCACCACATGCGCGCCGGCCTCTTCCAGCACTCCGGCACCGACGCCGCGATCGACGCCGACGACGAGCGCGAACCCGCCCGCCACCGCCGACCGCACCCCG
>JAUHVN010000304.1 GCA_030425055.1 Actinomycetes bacterium
GAGCACGATGAGTCGGGCACCGGCGTTGCGGGCACCTTCGGCACCGGGGATCAGGCCTTCGAGCAGCGCGAGCTGGTAGGCCGCGAGCTGCGGGTCGTCCTCGACCTTGGCATCGGCGACGCGCTTCTCGGACTTGCCGGTCTTCAGGTCGGCGATCACGACGCGGTCGGCGTCGTCGTCAGGGTCGATCGGCAGGCGCTCGCCCGCCCCCGCGCGGAAGCGCTCGACGCGGTCGATGGATCCGCTGAGCACGGCGAGCCTGCCCGGCGGCCGCTCGGCGTCCGGGCCGAGCACGTGGACGGGCGTCGCGGCGCCGGGTTCCGCGTCGAGTCCGACCGCGAGCCGGAACCGCGACTCCGCCCCGAGCGCGATGCCGCCGTGACGGTGAAACTCGCGCAGATAGGCGTGCAGCCGGCCCGTGAGCACTTCGGCCCACGCGCGCTCCTTGCGCGAGAGCCACTCGGCCTCGAACTCGAGCTCTCCCCACCGCGCGTCGACGACCGCGCGCAGGCTCTCGAGCTCACCCGTGGGCACGTCCTCCATCGCCGCGTGCAGGATCGTGCCCGCACCCGCCGACCACGTTCGTACGTCGCCGCCGAGCGCGCGGATCGCCCAATCGAGCGGGCACTCCTCGAAGGTCTTGAGCTTCGACGGCGACAGCGGCACCGGTGCGCGGTCGGCGTCGCGCAGCGGACCGATCGCGCTCGGCGCCCGCATGCCGAACCACTCCGACGGGTCAGCACCGGGCACGCGCTCGCGGGCCAGCACCGCGAGCTGCGCGGCGGCGGCGTCGCGCTCGACGTCGGACGTCGAGACCGTCAGCGTGCGGCGGTGCCGCGCGACCAGGCCACGCAGCGTGAACGGATGCTCCGCCTCGGCGTCGCGGCCGGGCTCGGGATCCGGCAGGAAGGTGAACAGCGGGCTGGGTCCGAGATCGTCGTCGTCGACGGCGGTCACCGCGACGCGCGACCGGGCACGCGACACGGCCCGCACGAACAGCCTCAGTTCGTCGTGCAGCGCCGCGCGCCGGCGGTCGACGACGTCGGGCGCCTCGTCGACGCCGCCCGTCTCGCGCCACGCCCGGATGTCGTCGGCGAGCCGCCACGATTCGAGACTGCCGCCGCGCAGCCGCAGGTTGGGCCACACGCCGTCCTGCACGCCCGCGACCACGACGCCGTCGAACTCGGCGCCCAGGGCCGCGGCGGGCGTCAGCACCGCGACCGCGTCGGGCCGGTCCGGCGCGGTCAGGGTGTCTTCGGGCACCGCGCTGTCGAGCACGCGGCGCACGAACACCTCGGGACGCTCGCCGGGCGAGCGCTCCACGAACCGCTTGGCGGCATCGAAAAGAGCGACGAGCGCATCGAGCGCCCGCCCGGTCTCGGCGGCGAGGACGCCCGGGGCGGATGCCGCCTCACCCCATGCGGTCGCCAGCCGCCGCCCGGAGGGCGACCGTGCGGCATCCCACACGGTCCACAGCAGTCGATGGATGTCAGCGCCCTGCCGATCCTGCGCGTGCACGGCGGCGAGGGTCTCGGCGAGCCGCGCCGCCGCACGCCCCTCGGGAGAAGTCCACCCCGCCAGCTCGATCGGGTCGGCCATGGCTTCGATGAGCAGATCGCGTGCGGCGCGTGCGCCGCCCGCCGCGAGCTCGGCCTGGCGCAGACGCGCCCGCAGTCTTCGCACGCTCACGGCATCGAGAGCGCCGAAGGGAGACAGCAGCGCGGCGACGAGGTCGTCGTACTCGCGCTCGGCCGCCGGCGCGAGGCCGAGCGACACGACCGCGAGCAGGTCGCGCACCACCTGCTCGCCGCCCAGAGGACGGGGAAGCGCCGCCGCACGCGTGGGCACCTCGCGGGCTGCGAGCTCGACCTCGAGGTCGGCGACCTGCCGCGAGTCGTGCACGATCACCGCGAGCCGGCCCCACGGCGTGTCGTGCAGGACATGCCACTCGCGCAGCAGCCGCGCGACGCGATCCACCTCTTCGAACGGCGAACCCAGCACATGCGTCGTCACGCCGTCGCCGTCGGGGCGAGCCCCGGGGGCGCGGCGATGCTCGACGCGCCCGGCTGCGCCGATCGCCGCGGTCACCGTCCGCACGAGATGCGTGATCTCGGGCGCGCCGCGATGCGGCTCGTCGAGCACCCACATCGTCCCGAGCGCCTCGCACAGGCGGCCGAACAGCTCGGGACCCGACCCGCGGAACGCCCCCGAGCCGATGTCGGGATCGCCGAACGCGAGCACTGCGACGCCGCGGCGGCGCAGGGCGGCCACGAGGGCGAGGCCGCCCGCGGACAGCTCCTGGGCGTCGTCGATCAGCACGACCCGCAAGCGCGCGGCCGGACCGATCCGCGCATCCGCGGCCGGTCCGGTGTCGGCCAGCAGCGAGGCCGCTTCGACGACCAGCTCGGCCGCCTCGCGGTGCGCGGCGCGCATCGCCCCCAGCGTGTCGCGGTACTCGTCGAAGAAGGACGCGGCGGCGACCCACGCCGGTCGTGACGCCGCGCGCCCCACCGCACCGAGCTCGGCGGGCGGAACCCCCCGCTCGGCGCACTCGGCGAACAGCGCCCGCAGCTCCGAGCGGAACTGGCGCGATCCGCGCAGCGCCGAGCCGAGCCGCTCGGGCCACCGCGGGCGCCCTGCCGCGGCATCCTCGTCGTCACCGGCGAGCAGCTCGGCGATGATGCGGTCCTGGTCGCCCGCCGTCAGCAGCTGCGGAAGAGGCTCCTTCGCCGCGACGGCCGCGGCCCGTACGACCTGGAAGGCGAACGACGCGATCGATCGCGCGAGGGGTCCCGGCGTCGCGATGTCGAGCCCGGCCGCGAGGCGATCGCGCAGCGCGGTCGCCGTCTGCCGCGTCGGCGTGAGCACCAGCAGCTCATCGGGCTGGACGAGGCCCGCCCGCAGCAGCGCCGAGACCCTCGCGGTGAGCGTCGCGGTCTTGCCCGTGCCGGGCGCGCCGAGCACGACTCCGGATGCCGCGGGGGGCAGCGCGACGACCTCCGCCTGCCGCTCGTCGACGGCGGGCGGCGGCGGACTGACGGGCATCCTCCGACGCTAGCGCGCCACGCGGACAATGCCGCGTTCGCCCAGGGCGTTCGCGACGACCGGCGGTCGCATCCCCCGCGTGACGTAGGCTGGCCATGGCTCACCGGCAACGCAGAAAGGCACTCACGTGGAGATCCGCATCGGCATCGTCAACACCGGCCGCGAGCTCAGCTTCGAGACGAACGAACCCGCCGCGGCGGTGAAGAAGTCCGTGGCGAGCGCCCTCGACTCCGGAGCGACGCACGTGAGCTTCTCGGACACGAAGGGCAACTCGTACATCGTGCCCACCGCGGGACTCGCCTACGTCGAGCTCGGCACAGAGGAATCCCGGCGCGTCGGCTTCGTGGCCTGATCGGCGACGACGTGCAGATCCTCCTCGCCCTCATCGTCGGCGCCCTCATCGGCGTCGGCGTCCACTTCTCGGTCTCGGGCAGATCGACGCGCGGTCCGGTGCTCGCACCCATGATCGGCGCGGTCTCTGCGGGAATCGCCTGGACGATCCTGACGTGGGCCGGCCTCGGCCTCGACAGCCCGTGGCTGTGGCTGTCGGCCCTCGTCGTGCCGCCGGCCGTGACCTACCC
>JAUHVN010000005.1 GCA_030425055.1 Actinomycetes bacterium
GGCGCCGAAGCGAGGGTCGACCTTCCACAAGACGACGAGGAAGCCGATCCACATCACGATGAATCCCGCCAGGCCGACCACTCCCGCCGACGCGACGACCTCCAGTTCGGCTTGCGGTGGCTGGAAAGCTGCCGAGGTATCGGTGTACCAGTAGCGCAATCCGTGGCCGAAGATGGGCGAATGCTTCCAGAGCGCGTAGACCTCGCGGAACCAGTCGAGCCGCTGGTAGACCGAGTTGAAGCGGTTCTGCGAGTCGATCTGCTCTACGACGGTGATGATCACCAAGATCACCGCGGGGATGATGAGGAGCAGCACGAGCTTCGACCGACCGCTGACGCGACCGCGCAGAGCGATGATCAGCAGGCCGACGATGAAGCCGATGATCGCCTGGCGCGACTGCGTCATCACCATACCTAGGACAAGAAACCAGAACGTGAGCGCTCGCGTACTCCGCGCCCACCCGACCCAGTCCGGATTCGCGTACACGACGAGCGCCATGAACCCCATGACGCTGCCTGCGAAGTTCTTGTGCATCGACCAAGGGAACTCGGGATACACCCCGGTGAAGTTGCCCGTCGAGTACTGCAGAATTCCGGTGACCAGGGTGCTGAGGGCGATGCCGCAGGCGGCGACAAGCATCAGAGTGAGTCCGAGGCGTGCATACCCCGCTGCGCCGACGGCCCACCCGACGACGAGCGCACCCGACACGAGCAGCCACGCGTGGAACCACTCCACGGTGTTCTCGGTGAACGGGTTGACGATCACCGTGAACAGAGTCGCGAACTGATAGATGAGGTTGAGGATGAGCAACTGGCGCATCGGCTTGCTGAACGGGCGCTCGCCGAGCAGGACGGCCGTTCCGAATGCCGCGGCGAGCGCGACGTCCGACACGGCGAGGTCGGTGCCCCCGATGCCCGCTCTCGCGATGACGAACAGGCCTGGCAACGCGATCAATGGGATGGCCATCGAGACTCGCGTGGTCAGCGCCGCACCGATGACGAGCAATCCGACTGCCGCCGCCGTCACTGCACCGTTGGACACACCTCGCTCGAGCAGCAAGTAGGCGGCGAGCACCATGCCGACGGCCATGAGCACCCAGCGCCAGGCGTCCGCCCACACGGCGAGGGCGCGGTCTCGCCACGCCAGAGCTCGTGCGGACACCATCCCGATCGCTTCCTTCCCCGGAGTCGATCAAGTATCGCAGGTGAGCAGGCTCACACCTCGACGACCAATCCCTGCGCTGCGAGCCCGGTCAGGAACGCCCTGACATCGTCGCGGATCTCGTCGGGCGCGCGTCCGTCGACGTCCGCCACCCGCTCCACGATGGCGTCCAGACCGTCGCCAGCTATCTCTCGCCAGATGAGCGCGGCCGCATCACGGAGGATGACGATAGGGCCGTCGGGAAGCGGTGCCGCGTACACCTCGGTCTCGATGTCTTCGACTCCGATGTGGGCTGCGATGCGAAAGGAGCTCATCGGCGAACTCCCCGTCGCCACAACTCGCCGACCCCGCGCATCGGTCGCTTGAAGAACTCGGCCGCGACCTCTCGACGTGTCGGCTCACGTCCGAGGCGGTGCGCGAGCGCGTCGATGTTGACCTGAGCGGCAAGAGCGACCAGGGCTGCGCGGTCTCGCAGACTTCGCGCGGCCCGGATCCGACCCCACCACTCTTCGACACGGCCTCCGCCAGTGGTGACGGCCTTCCAGAGCGGGTAGCCGCGCTCACCGCGATGCAGATCGAGCCGACCGAACGCAGCATCGAACGCCAATCTCGCGTCGAGTGCACGGACTTCGCGCTCGATGGCGGCACGCTCCGCGGGCGCCCTGTCGTGCCATGCCGCCGTGAGGTCGTTGCGACGAGTCGCACCTGCTCTTGCGGCATTGAGGAGGAGGATCGTCGCCTGTGCCGGCATCGCCGGTACCGCGCAGTCGACGCCGGCGAACGCTATCGTGCCGCGACCCTTCCATAGCCGGTCGAAGGCGCGTTCGCCATCGAGCTCGATCCCCGGAAAGGATCGATGCAGGTCGAGGTACCCCCAGATCTCGTGGCGGTAGGTCTGCGCGTGCCCGAATGGAGAGCCGGTTCGGAAGGTGCTGTAGACCGTCCAGCTGTGCCGTCGCAGGGCGCGGTCCATGACGCCGATCTGACCGGGCCGGACCATGGCATCGACGTCGCTGCCGGCCTGCCGTCCGGGTCGCAACGTCGCATCGACGGCGTCGCCCTTGATGTGCAGCAGATCGACACCGCTCGCGTCAGCGATCGTCTGCACGGCCGCCCGGCCGAGGTGAAGGCGCACCGCGAGCGGCACCGCGATCGTGTCGTCGACCATTACTGCAGCGCCGAGGTGAGCCGCGCGAGGTTGTCGAGCACGGTCGAGCGCAGCGGCTGCTTCTCCCATTCCGCCAGCGTCAGCTCACGGCTGAGATCGCGGTACTGCTGCTCGACGTCGCGCATCTGGCGCGTGAACTCCTCACCGCGCACGAGCATCGAGATCTCCATGTTCAGACCGAACGAGCGCATGTCCATGTTGCTCGACCCGATGATCGAGACCTCGTCGTCGATCGTCATCGACTTCGAATGCAGGATGAACGGCTTGCGGTACATCCAGATCTTGACGCCGGCGCGCAGCAGGGTCTCGTAGTAGCTGCGCTGCGCGTGGTAGACCATCGCCTGGTCGCCCTCCTCCGAGACGAACAGGTGCACCTCGAGGCCACGGTGGCACGCGGTGGTGAGCGCGAGCAGCAGCGCCTCGTCGGGCACGAAGTAGGGGCTGACGATGATGATCTTGCGCTGGGCGTAGTAGAGCAGACCCGCGAACAGCCGCAGGTTGTTCTCGAACTCGAACCCCGGCCCCGACGGCACGATCTGGCAGTCGAGGTCACCGGGGCCGGACTTCACGTTGAAGAGGTCGATCTCGTCGGTGAGCGCTTCGTCGGTCTCGCTGAACCAGTCCGAGAGGAACACCGCGTTGATGGATGCGACAACCGGCCCCTCGACCCGCGCCATCAGGTCGACCCAGTGCAGGCCGCGCTTGATGTTCTTCTTCAGGTTGTACGTCGAGTCGGTGACGTTCTGCGATCCCATGAACGCGACGCTGCCGTCCACCACCAGCAGCTTGCGGTGGTTGCGCAGATCAGGACGCTGCCACTTGCCCTTGTGTGGCTGCACGGGCAGCATGAGGTGCCACTGCGCGCCCATGCGGCTGAGTCGCTTGAGGGTGCGCTTGTAATACGGCTTGCCGCGGTTCGCCCAGTGGTCGAGCAGCACGCGTACCGTCACGCCGCGTTCGCAGACCTCCTCCATCGCGCGGAAGAGGTTGTCGGTCGAGGCATCCGATTGCAGGATGTAGAACTCGACGTGCACGTACCGCTCGGCGGTTCGCACCGCGTCCGCCATCGCGTCGAGGCTCTGCTGGTAGTCGGGGATCAGCTGGGCCGCGTTGTCTCCCGCGAGCGGCATCGCGCCGAGGTTGCGGTTGAGTGTGACCAGCGAGGTGAACCAGTCGGGGGCGTTCGGTCGCAGAGTGCCGAAGTCCAGGGTCTCGCTGGTGTCGTGGATGTACTCGTTGATCTGCTGCTGCTTGCGCCGGCGCTTGCGCGGCAGCCGAGGGTTGCCGATGAGCAGGAACAGGAACACCCCGATGAGCGGGATGAAGTAGATCGCGAGCAGCCACGCCATAGCGGCGGTGGGGCGCCGGTTGCGAGGGACGACGATGATCGCGGTGATGCGCACGACGAGGTCGAACACGAACACGAACAGCAGCCACCAGGAGGTGACGATCGTGATGTTGACGCCGTCCACGGAGCTCCTCTGCCAGCGAGATCGGGTTGGCCCCAGCGTAATGGGGAGCGCCGCCGGCTCCGGGATGCGCCTCACTCGTCTGCGCGGACCCACGCCCCGATGCCACCGAAGACCCCGACCTGCTCGAATTCCGCTTCGAATCGACGCACCTCGTCGTCCGACATCCACCAAGGCGGGCCTCCCGGCGCCGGCGTCAATGCGCCATCCGACTCGGCGAGCATTTCGAACTGCCGTTCGCGCCACCACGTCGAACGAGATGGGTCGTCCGTCCAACCAGATGTCGCCAGGTCTCCGGCAAGGTACGCGCCGAGTCCATCGACGTCGAAGGAGCAGTCGTTGGCGAGGTTTCGGCGAAAGGCATCTGCGGCGATCAGCTGAGAGGCACCGCCTGCCACGCATGTCCGTCCGTGCGACCACTCAGCGAGCTGCTCTGTCCCGCCGACGTGGGCACTCGGGTGGCGGACCGATCCGATGACGTCGGCGATGAGCACGGCGCAGAGCGTCGCGATGACCACGGGGCGCACCCACAGCCGC
This sequence comes from Actinomycetes bacterium, assembly GCA_030425055.1. GTDB lineage: Bacteria > Actinomycetota > Actinomycetes > Actinomycetales > Microbacteriaceae > Microbacterium. The sequence goes on from JAUHVN010000005.1 coordinate 4,336, forward strand.
GCGCGGCGAGGCAGGAGCGACGCCACGTAGCCGACGGACAAGCAGAGCGGGGCAAGGACCCAGGACGCGTAGTGGTAGAAGAACCCCCTGCTGATGACAAGGACCAATACGTGCGCGAGCAGGATGAGCGCCCACCAACTCGCCTCCGTCCATGCTCCGGGAGACACTCGCCGCCGGATGTCTTCGACGAGTGGGAGGGAGCCGATAGCGATGAGAGCGATCAGCACTACGAGCCATGCTTCCGGTGGAATACGAAGGTCAATCGCGTGAATACCTGTGGCAAGCGAGAACTGATCCGCCCTCTGTACGAGAGTCGCGTCTGTGCCCACACGAACGAGCTGCGCAACGACGACCTGCTCCCACATGTTCGCAGGCGCGGAAAGGAAGAACGGTAGGCAGATCGCGGCGATTGTCGCCGCTACCGCGATGAGGAATGTTGCGAGCTTTCTCACGCCGAACGCGGCAGCCACCACGAGCGCGACGATTGCCACGTCGATGATCGCCCACACCTTGACCGTGGTGGCAACACCGAGGCAAACCCCGACGGCGATCACCGCATGACGCCGCCACGTTTGCAGGAGAGCGAGCGCGACGAGAAGGCCGAGATTGAGAATCGGCTCCAGCAAGACGGTCCGTTCGGTCGCCACTCCTACCGGCCATACTGCGTATGCACCCGCACCGACGGCGACCGCGAACCACCCGTAGTGGCGGAGCAGGTATCCGATCAGCGCGGTGTTCGCGACGGCGACCACGATCAGCGCGACCCGCGCGAGTGCCATCGCGGCCGGTTCACCCCACACCCATGCGGCACCGGCAACAGGCAGGAGGGTCAGCACCGAGCCAGGCGGATGCAAGTAGTAGAAGTCCGCGTACGGCGCCCTGCCAGCCAGCATCGCGATGGCAGCGCCCAGCATCACGCCGTCGTCGTACTCGCGCACCGCCGTTATCTCATCGGGGAGAAAGAACGGCACGATCCGTACAAGACCAGCGGTCACCGCCGCTACGACGAGGACGACGGCGCTTGCACGGCTCACAGGCCGCTGGACCGCGGACCTCCAGTCCGGGCCGACGTCACGACGCATCACAGCGAATGGCGGTCCCGAGATCGCGGAATGGTGATCATCCCCCACCATGGGATGCCGGAGGCAGCCCTCGCTTCGCGCGCTCCTCCGCCTCGATGCGCGCGTACTCGCGGCGCTCGGTGCGGTCGGCGCGGATGACGCTGCGCAGGACGAAGAAGAACAGGGCGCTGATGACGAGTGTGGGCAGAATCGACCACACGACCGCGACCCAGTAGTCCTGCATGCCCTCAAGGATACGCTGGGCGTGCTGTGCCCGGGAATCCGGCGCCATCGGCCTCTCCACAGGTGCGGATCGCCCGCGTCGTCGTCCCCAACCCGGCGATACGGGCTCACCGCCGGCACTCGACCCACGATCGTCGGTGCATGACCAGCATCGTCAAGGCCGCGAACCCGGCCCAGTTCCTGTCCCTCATCCCGACCATGCTCGGGCACCGCCCCGCCCGCAGCCTCGTCGTCGTCCCCTTCGACGGCAGTCGCAGCCTCGGCGTCATGCGCCTCGACCTGCCGAGCGAGACCGAGCCCGATGCGTTCGCGGCGACGGTCACCGGCCTCGTCTGCCGGCTGCCCGATGCCGACGGTCTCGCCGTGGCCGCGTGGACCGAACAGGCGTTCGGCGACGCCGGCATCCCGCACCTCGACATCGTCGAGGCCCTTCGTCGCACCGTCGACGCGAGCGGACTGCGGCTCGTCGACGCGCTGTGCGTCGGCGCGGATGCCTGGGGCTCCTACCTCGACGACGAATGCCCCGCCACGGGGTGGCCCCTCGACGAGATCGACTTCGATGTGCCCGAGACGGCCGGCGACCACCGCACCGGCGCCGAACTCCCGACCGTCGGCGACGACGCACGCGATGACGCCGCGGCCGCGCTGCGCGCGCTCGCCCACGCCGTGCAGGTGGTCTGCGCAGCCGACGACGACGGCGACCACTCCGTCGACCGACTCGACCCGCGCGCGCTCGCGGTCGCGTGTGCGCTCGACGACCTTCCGACGCTGTTCGAGGATGCGCTGGGCTGGGAGGTCGACGACCTCGCGCCGTTCGACATCGCCGTGCTGGCGTGGTGCCTGTCACGGCCGTCGTTGCGCGACATCGCGCTCGTGCAGTGGTGCCGCGGCATGGATGCCGGCGACGAGGCGCTCGCCGCGCAGCTGCGCTGGCAGGCCGGCGAGGAGTATCCCGCCCATCTCGCCCTGCACCTGTGGGGCGAGGGCGAACAGCCCGACCCGAAGCGCCTGCGGGCCGCGCTCGAGCTGTCCCGCCACGTCGCGGCGACCGCGCCCGAGTCGGCCCAGCCCGGCGCTCTCGCCACGTGCGCGTGGCTGTCGTGGGCGCTCGGGGGCTCCACGCACGCCGACCTGTACGCCGCACGGGCGCGCGATCTCGAACCGAACCACGGTCTCGCCGAGATCGTCGCGACCTTCGTCGTCGCCGGACACCTACCCGACTGGGCGTTCCGGCGCGGTGGAAGCGGCCGGTGACGCGATTCCGAGCCGCTATCCGAAGGAGTCGAGATGTATGGCACCACCGGTGGTACCCTACATCCGTGCACAAGACGACGATCTACCTCCCTGACGCACTCAAGCGCGCGATCTCGCGAGCTGCTCGCACGCGGGGTGTGTCCGAGGCGACCGTCATCCGCGACGCTTTGACCGCCGAACTCGCCGGCGCCGCACCACGCCCTCGCCCGGGGCTTTTCGCAGGTTCCGAGCCCGTCGCAGAGCGCGTCGATGAAGTGCTCGCGGGGTTCGGCGAGTGATCATCGACACAAGCGTCCTGCTCGCGTTCTTCGACAGCAACGAGCCCCGACACAGCGACGTGGTCGACCTGATCGAACGTGCTTCAGGACCGTTGATCGTCTCGCCATACGTCATCGCTGAGCTGGACTACATCGTCCTGAGTCGGCACGGCTCCACTGCCGAGTCGGCCGTGCTGAAGGAACTGGGCGGCGGCGCATGGGAGCTCGCATCGATGGGCCCGGATCGGCTGAGGACCGCGACCGAAATCGTCGACCGCTTCGCAGACATTCCCGTCGGAGTGACGGACGCCTCGCTTGCGGTTCTCGCCGATGCCTACGCCACCCGCACGATCGCGACGCTCGACCGCCGTCACTTCTCCGTCCTGCGCAACCGCAATGGCGAGGTCTTCGACGTCGTCCCCTGATCGCGGTGCCGTCGAGCGGCTCGCTACTTGACCAGGGGGAAGAGGATCGTCTCGCGGATGCCGAGGCCCGTGATGGCCATCAGGAGGCGATCGATCCCCATGCCCATGCCTCCCGTCGGCGGCATGCCGTGCTCGAGCGCGCGCAGGAACTCCTCGTCGATGCGCATGGCCTCGTGGTCGCCGCGCGCGGCGAGCTTCGCCTGCTCGACGAAGCGCTCGCGCTGGATGACGGGATCCACGAGCTCGGAGTACCCCGTCGCCAGCTCGAAGCCTCGCACGTACAGGTCCCACTTCTCGACGACCCCGGCGATCGAGCGGTGCTCGCGCACGAGCGGGCTCGTGTCGAGCGGGAAGTCCATCACGAACGTCGGGCGCGTCAGCTGCGACTTGACGAAGTGCTCCCACAGCTCTTCGACCAGCTTGCCGTGGATGACGTGCGGGGGCTCCTCGACGCCTTCTTCAGCGGCGAGCGCGCGCAGCTCGTCGAGCGGCGTCTCGGGGGTGATCTCACGTCCGGATGCCTCGCTGAGCGACGTATACATCGACAGGCGATCCCACTCGCCGCCGAGGTCGTACTCGGTGCCGTCTGCCCACGTCACCGTCGTCGATCCCGCCACCGCGACCGCGGCGTTCTGGATGAGCTCCTGCGTGAGGTCGGCGATGCCGTTGTAGTCGCTGTACGCCTGGTAGGCCTCGAGCATCGCGAACTCGGGGCTGTGGGTCGAGTCGGCGCCCTCGTTGCGGAAGTTGCGGTTGATCTCGAACACCCGGTCGATGCCGCCGACGACCGCGCGCTTGAGGAAGAGCTCGGGCGCAATGCGCAGGTACAGGTCGGCGTCGAACGCGTTCGCGTGCGTGATGAACGGTCGAGCGGATGCCCCGCCGTGCTGCACCTGCAGCATCGGGGTCTCGACCTCGGTGAAGCCGTGCGAGCGGAAGGTGTCGCGCAGACTCGCGTTCACGGTCGACCGGGCCACGACGGTCTCGCGCGCGCGGTCGCGCACGATGAGGTCGAGGAACCGGCTGCGCACGCGGCTCTCCTCGCTCAGCTCGCCGTACATGTTGGGCAAGGGCAGGATCGCCTTCGCCGCGATCTGCCAGTCCGACACCATGATCGAGAGCTCTCCGCGCCGGCTCGAGATGACCTCGCCCGAGACGAAGACGTGGTCGCCGAGGTCGACCAGGTCCTTCCAGCGGGCGAGCGACTCCTCGCCGACGCCGGCGAGGGAAACCATCGCCTGGATGCGGCTGCCGTCGCCCGACTGCAGGCTCGCGAAGCACAGCTTGCCGGTGTTGCGGCTGAACACGACCCGGCCGGCCACGGCCGCCGTCACGCCGGTCTCGGCGCCGGCCTCGAGGTCGCCGTAGCGCGCCCTCAGCTCGGGGATGGTGTCGGTGATCGGGAGCGACACAGGGTAGGCGCCCCCTGAGGCATCCGTGCGCTCTGCGATGAGCCGCTCGCGCTTGCCCAGACGGACTGCCTTCTGCTCGAAGACCTCCTCCTCAGTGGGCTCGGCGGCAGAATCGGGCGCGGTGGACTCGGTCATGGGGCTCCTCGCAGGCGGACGCCCAGTCTATCGACGGGCTCTCGCAGCGCGCTCAAACGTGTGTGCGGGCGTTCCCCGATGTGCAGCTCGCTCAGCGCGAAACGTCGTCCGGATCCGTGGGCGGGTTTAGTACATCGAATACGGCCGTTCGTAGTCCACGGGCGAACCGATCATACGAACCACGCCCGTACTCGCGCGCGACTGCTCTCCAACGACCTGACTTTCCCCTGGTCATGGCCCGAACCCCGAGGAAACGGTCGAGGGCCAGCATCTCATTTCGGCGATCAACGACCCACTCGGCGTTCGGATCGCGGCGGATGCGCTCCGCGACTAGCCCGACCTTGGCCCGTTCGTCGAGGAGGTACCGCCGCCGCAAGACCTTGGTCTGCATCGACTGAGGCACCTCTGGATCGGGATGCGATAACTGGTCCGCATGCCGCCGATAGAGCAGTAGCGGACGATCGTCGGACACGAATTCGCCGAGAAGACGTGCGATGATCACCAGCCAGCCATCGGGATGAAATGCCGGCTGGCGCCCAAGCAGCAGACGGGGACTCGGGAGTGCGTGCGGGACAACGAAGGATCGTACAGCTGTCGTTCCGCCGCTGATGGTCCACCCGTGAGACAGTCGGCGAAGCCCGCCACCGGCTGATATCTCATCGATCGTTCGATCGTCCAGGGAGACGTACTCGGAGAGTGTCACGCCGATGCGGGCATCGCTCTCGTCGATGAGCTCGGCGTCAGAGAACCAGAGCACGAGGCGTGGGTCGCTTCGGAAAGCCTCGACGATCGCTTCAACTTTCGCCTCGTCCCATAGGTCATCGTGATCAGTCGGGACAACGACGTCACCCAACTCGGCGGCGCGTCGCATCGCCCGATCGGCGTTGCGGTGTATTCCCTGACGGGTGTCTCCTCCGAGGATCGACACTGGGAAGGTGACCGCTCGTCGGAATTCCTCGAGGATCGATAACGTCCGGTCGCGAGAGGCGTCGTCGGCAACAACCATGGCATCAGGCTGCTGGGACTGCGCTGCGATGGAATCAAGCTGCCGACCCAGGAACCGTTCTCCGTCGCACGTTGTCATAGCGACAACGACCCGGGGACGATCGGACGCCATCCTCTGAGCGTAGCCGGTCGCGCAGGACCGCTCTGTCAGACCCCACGCGAGCTGGTCTCCTGAAGGGCATCGTCGACCGTCGAGTGGATGAGCGACGACAAGAACCGTCCCGGCTCGGCGACGCCCGCCTGAGCAAGCAGCCCCGCCGACTGCTGAACGATCGACCGCGAGAACTCGGTGGCCGTCACGATCGCCTCGGCGTACGCGGCTCGCTCGGCGTCGTCGATCACGACGGGCTCGAACCCCATTTCGACGGCGAGCGCCTGCGCGATCGGCAGCACCGGCCCGGGTGCGGTGACCGCGGCGTAGGCGTGCGGCAGCGCCCGCAGGTCGATCGATGTGCCGGTGAAGGTGATCGCCGGGTGCACCGCCAGCGGAATCGCGCCCTGCGCGGCGGCCGGCTTCAGCACATCCAGCCCATGCGCAGGGTCGGTGTGGAGCACGAGCTGGCCGCCCTGCCATGCGCCGACCTCGGCAAGCCCCGCGACGAGACCCGGCAGCTGGTCGTGCGGCACGGCGATCACCACGAGCTCGCTGCGGCGTGCGATCTCCAGGGTGTCGAGCACGGGCGCGCCGGGCAGCACAGCCTGCACGCGCTCCGGGTCGGACCCGGCGGTGATCCCCACCAACGCGTGTCCGGCGCCCGCGAGCGCGGCGCCGAGGACGGGTCCGACGCGTCCCGCGCCGATGACCCCGACGCCGAGACGGGCGGTGCGCAGCATCCGTCGATGCTACCCGGCGCTTCGTCTCGCTGTGCTCGCTCAGCAACCGCGCTTCGTCTCGCTGTGCTCGCTCAGCGACCTGACCCGTGGTCCCTGAGCGAGGGAGCGGTAGCGACCGAGACGAAGGGGTCGGCCTCAGCCCGCCCAGCGGTGGCTGCGATCGGATGCCGCGGCGGCGATCGCTCCCGCAGCGACACCCTCGAAGGCGGCGAGCGCGGCATCCCGATCGATGACGCCGAGCGTGCCGCTGACCCGACCGGGGATGGTGTGCGCGCGTACCGCCGCGACCCGCAGTGCGCGGTCGACGGGACCCTGCGTGATGTCGACGCTCTGCAGCCGCGCGAGCGGGAAGATCGCGAGGCGCCGCCACACGACGCCGCGACGCAGGAACAGCGCACGGTCGGTGAGGTGCAGGCCGTTGCGTCGCCACGAGAACAGCCGGAGCAGCCGCGCGCGTCGAGGCGTGTTGACGTAGGGGTCGTCGTCGGCCGGCCCGAGGATGCCGTGGCCGAACACGAGCGGCCACTCGTCTTCGGGCAGCGTCGGCAGCAGCAGGCGCAGCACGCGCTCGACGTCAGCCCGGGTCCCCACCGGCAGCACGGTCGCGAACTGGTCTGAGCCCGACGCGGCGGCGCCGCGGCCCGAAAGCCGGTTGACGGTGACGGTCCACCATCCCGCGGGGCGCCACATCAGGTTCTGCGATACCTCGACCGCGTGGATGCGGCCCGGCGGCAGGATCTCGGTGACGGTCGTGAACAGGCCGAACGTGATGCGCACGCCGCTCGACGTCGGTGCGATCGAGTACCGCAGCGACCGCGTGATGCCCCGCACCCAGACGGCCGCGAAGCCGATGACCGCCGGGATCATTCCGAACAGGATCCACGGCGTGCCCAGGATCGACCCGACGACGATCGCGGCGATCGCGAGGATGAGCCCGATCGTGCCGCCGCTGAGCAGCTGAGAGCCGATGAGCCGACCCACCGGGATGTCGACGACCGAATCCGGCTCCTCCGCGGGGTCTTCCGCACCTTCGATCAGCCCCGTGATCCCGGCGCTGACAGCGGATGCCGCGGCCCCGAGCCGCGTGCCCGCGGGTGCGGCATCCGACGCCTGGGCGAGCTCCATCCCCGACGCGAGTCGCAGGATGTCGGCGCGCACGGCCTCGGCGTTCGCCGTCGACAGGTACTCGAGCTTGACGTTCGAGTCCAGGCCCGCGCCGACCACCTCGAGCTTCGCGGTGCCGAACAGCCGCGCGATCATCGGGCGCGTGAGGTTCACGCCCTGCACGCGGTCGAGCGGGGCGCGGCGGTGCGAGCGGAACAGCACGCCGGCGCGCACCTCGACGTCGTCGCCGGTGATGCGGAACGTATGGAACCGCCACGACAGGTAGAAGGCCCCGACGAGCAGCACGACGATGCCCAGCACGATCAGCAGCGCGATCAGCACGAGATTGTGCTCGAGGACGAAGTCCACCGGATCGTCGGGGAACGCGCCGCCCGGCACGTCGGGGGCGATCATCGGCACGAACCACTCGATGAGGCGCTCGCGCAGGTTCGCGATCACGATGCCGCCCACGACGAGCAGGAAGATGCCGCCGCGGAACAGCGGCGTCAGCGGATGCATCCGGTGCCACTCGCCGTCGCTCAGCGGCGATCGGGTCGCCTGCCGGGGCGCCGGCGGCGGGGACTGCGGAGGCACGGGCGGCGGGGTGTCCGCGGGCGGCGGGGCGTACGCCGGAGGCCGGGGCGGCGGGGAGTCGGCCGGCGGTGGGGACGCCGGGGGCGGGAGGTCGCTCACAGCCCGGTCCGGCGGGTCTCGGCCACGTCGACGAGCGTGTCGCGCAGCACCTCGGCGGCCTCCTGCGTGAGCCCGGGGATGACGACGCCGGTCGAGACCGCCGCCGTCACCAGCTTCAGCTGGGCGATGCCGAAGCCGCGGTCGAGAGGCCCGTGCGTGATGTCGATGAGCTGCATGCGCCCGTACGGCACGGCGACGACGCGCTGCCACAGGATGCCGCGGCGGAAGACGAGGTCGTCCCGACGCAGCTGGTAGCCGTACGAGCGGGCCTGACGCGGGGTGATGATCATCGTCCACGCCATGATCACCAGGAAGACACCACCGGCGATCCACGCCCACCACTGGCCGAGCACGAGCGCGAGCACGAGGGTCGCCGCGAGCGCGATCAGGAAGACGATGCCCGAGCTGATCAGCTGAACCCACACGTACTGCCGCGCGAGCTGGTGCCACGTGCCGTCGCCGAGCGGCAGCCGTGCGGCGCCCCGCGGCTCGCGGATGCGCGGGAACGTGTCGCGGTCGAGGGCGCTCTCAGCCCCCGGCGGCTCCTGCTCCGGCGTCTCCGCCTCCGTGCTCGGTGTCATCGTGGTCCTTCCGGATGGTGCACAGCTGCTCGGCGACCAGTCCCGCCGCGATGAGGGCCGCGCCGGCGGCCGCGGTGGCGAGGATCGTCCCCATCGAGCCTAGCGAGGGCGGAACCGGCCGGGTCAGCAGGAACAGCAGCAGCCCGAGTGCGAGGCCGCCCACGGCGGCACCCACGATGCTCGATGCCTTGGCGAGCATCGCTACGCGCACGGCGCGGAACGGGTTGACCGCCGTGGCGGCGCTGCCGCGCGTCGCGCGCCGGATCGGCACGGCGAAGGCGAGCACGAGGCCGCCGAGCAGGACCAGCACGATCGGCAGGCTCACCGTCGGTGTGAAGGTCGCGCGTCCGGCCGAGGTCAGCAGCTGGTCGACCACGAAGCCCGCGCCCACGCCGAGGACGGCGGCGACCACGAGGATGCCGGGTCCGGTGCGCTTCATCGGCTCTCCCGCAGCCGCTCGAGCGCGGCATCCGCCCGACCGACGCCCGGGAGGACGGCGTCGGGATCGAGCGCCAGCCACGGCACGAGCACGAAGTCGCGCTCCGCGGCGCGCGGATGCGGCAGCAGCAGCGTCGGGTCGTCGCTCGTGATGTCGCCGTACGCGATGAGGTCGAGGTCGAGCGTGCGGTCGCCCCACAGTTCGCGCCGCTCGCGCCCGTGGCGCTCCTCGATCGCATGCAGGAACCCCAGCAGCACGGTCGGCGCGAGACGCGTCGTCACGATCGCGACGGCGTTCAGGTAGCGCGGCGCGGTCTCGTCGAGGCCGTCGGGCTTGACCGCCACGGTCTCGACCGGATCCGACATCCGCACGTCGTCGACGAGCGGCAGCCTGCGCAGCTCGTCGACCGCCTTGTCGAAGGTGGATCGGCGGTCGCCGAGGTTGGCGCCGAGCGCCACGACCGCGTCGGTCGGCGCGCGACGCGCGCGGGACTCGACGGGATCCATCGGAGGCCGCCGCACCATCACGCGCGACCCCGCGTCACCGTGACGGCGACATCGTCGAAGGGCACCTCGATGGGCGCCTCGGGCTTGTGCACGGTCACCGTGACGGTGTGGACCGGCCACCCTTCCAGCACGGCGTCCGCGATCCGCACGGCAAGGGTCTCGATGAGGTTGACGGGCTCGCCGCCGACCAGCTGCGCGACCCGCTCGGCGACCTCGCCGTAGTGGACGGTGTCGGCGACGTCGTCCGAGTGCGCGGCGACCGAGGCATCCACCGTCATCGCCAGATCGACGACGAAGTGCTGGCCGTCGCGGCGCTCGTGGCCGAGCACTCCGTGGCGGCCGAACACCCGCAGACCGGTCAGCGCGATCTGGTCGTCCACCGGTCGCCCCCCTCCCACGCCTCGAGCACCCGCAGCGCGTCGCGCGTCGCGGCGACGTCGTGCACGCGCACGCCCCATGCGCCTGCCTGCGCGGCGAGCACGCTCGTGACCGCCGTCGCGAGGTCGCGCCGGGCGCCCTCGACCGCGGTTCCGCCGAGCGCCTCGACGAGGAATCGCTTGCGGCTCGTGCCGACCAGCATCCGGGGTCCGAGACCGGCGATGCGCGACAGGCCGCGCAGCACGGTCCAGTTGTGCTCGGCCTGCTTGCCGAATCCGATGCCCGGATCCACGATCACGCGCGCGGGCGGGATGCCGGCGGCCGCGGCCGCGTCGACGCGCGCGGCGAGCTCGCCCATCACCTCGGCGACGACGTCGTCGTACTCGGCGCCGGCGTACATGTCGGCCGACGGGCCGCGCCAGTGCCCCAGCACGATGTCGGCGGGCGTCTGCGCGACGGACGACAGCATGTCGGGATCGGCCATACCGCCCGACACATCGTTGACGATGCGCGCCCCGGCGCCGATGGCTGCGAGGGCGGTGCGGGCGTTCATGGTGTCGACGCTCACGACGGCTCCCGCCTCGGCGAGGCGCGCGATGACCGGCACGACGCGGTCGCGCTCGTCGTCGGGCTCGACCCGCGCGGCCCCGGGACGCGTGGACTCGCCGCCGACGTCGAGGATGACCGCGCCCTCGGCGAACAGTCGCAGGCCGTGCGAGACCGCGGCATCCGGATCGAGGAAGCGCCCGCCGTCGCTGAACGAATCGGGCGTGACGTTGACGACGCCCATGATGACGGTCACGCGCGCGACACCCCCATCAGCGCGATGAGCTCGGCCCGCGCGGCAGGGTCGGTGAAGAGGCCGCGCGCCGCGATCGTGACGGTCGAGGCATCCGGCTGCGTTCCACCGCGCATCGTGACGCACTCGTGCGTGGCCTCGAGGACGACGAGCACACCCCGCGCGTCGAGGGCGCCGGCGATCGTGTCGGCGATCTGCTCGCCGAGCCGCTCCTGCACCTGCGGCCGCGCGGCGAGCACGTCGACGACCCGCGGCAGCGCGCCGAGCCCGACGACCTGCTCGCCCGGCAGGTACGCGATGTGCGCGGCTCCGCGGAATGGCAGCAGGTGGTGCTCGCACACCGAGCGGAAGCGGATGTCGCGCAGCATGACCGCTCCCGACGGCAGCGTCTCGGGTGCGGGTCCGCGCGCGACCGAGATCGTGTGGGCGAGCGCCTCCGAGGCATCCCGGTCGACGCCCGCGAAGAACTCGGCGTACGCGTCGGCGACGCGCGTCGGCGTCTGTCGCAGTCCCGGGCGCGCGGGATCCTCCCCGATCGCCTCGAGCAGTTCTCTCACGAGCGCGGCGATGCGCTCCCGGTCGACGGCCATGCGCCGAGCCTAAGCGGTCGCGGGACGCGCCTGCCCGGTCGGCCGGCGCCGCGGCGCCTTCTCGGCCGCCGGCTCTTCGGCCTCGACGGATGCCGCGACATCGACCGGCAGCTTCTGACGCGGCACCTCGACCGGAGGCAGCTGCGACACCGGGCGGCCGTCGCTCGACAGCCACTGCGGACGCGGCGGCAGCTTGGTGACGTCCTCGAAGATCTCGGCGAGCTCGAGGTGGTCGAGCGTCTCCTTCTCGAGCAGGGCGAGCGCCAGGCGGTCGAGCACCTCGCGGTTGGCGTTGAGCACCTCGTACGCCTCATCGTGCGCCTGCTCGATGAGGGCGCGCACCTGCGCGTCGACGCGCTCGGCGATGCGCTCCGAGAAGTCGCGGCCGTGGCCCATGTCGCGGCCCATGAAGACCTCGCCCGACGACTGGCCCAGCTTGACCGGGCCCACCTCGGTGGTCATGCCGTACTCGGTGACCATCTTGCGGGCGATGCTCGTGGCCTTCTCGATGTCGTTGGAGGCGCCGGTGGTGGGGTCGTGGAACACGATCTCCTCGGCGACGCGCCCGCCCATCGCGTAGGTGAGCTGGTCCTGAAGCTCGTTGCGGGTGACCGAGTACTTGTCGTCCAGCGGCAGCACCATCGTGTAGCCGAGGGCCTTGCCGCGGGGCAGGATCGTCACCTTCGTCACCGGATCGGTGTGGTTCATCGCCGCCGCCGCGAGCGCGTGACCGCCCTCGTGGTACGCCGTGATGAGCTTCTCCTTGTCCTTCATGACGCGGGTGCGGCGCTGCGGACCGGCGAGTACGCGGTCGATCGCCTCGTCGAGGGCGCGGTTGTCGATCAGCTGCGCGTTCGAGCGTGCCGTCAGCAGCGCGGCCTCGTTGAGCACGTTCGCGAGGTCTGCGCCGGTGAAGCCCGGCGTCTTGCGCGCGACGACCTCGAGGTCGACGCCGTCGGCGAGCGGCTTGCCTCGGCCGTGCACCTCGAGGATCTTCTTGCGGCCCTGCAGGTCGGGGGCGTCGACGCCGATCTGGCGGTCGAAGCGGCCGGGCCGCAGCAGAGCGGGGTCGAGGATGTCGGGACGGTTCGTCGCCGCGATCACGATGACGTTGGCCTTGGGGTCGAAGCCGTCCATCTCGACGAGCATCTGGTTGAGCGTCTGCTCACGCTCGTCGTGGCCGCCGCCCATGCCGGCGCCGCGGTGACGGCCGACGGCGTCGATCTCGTCGATGAAGATGATCGCGGGGGCCGTCTCCTTGGCCTGGTTGAACAGGTCGCGCACACGGCTGGCTCCGACGCCGACGAACATCTCGACGAAGTCCGAACCCGAGATCGAGTAGAACGGGGTGCCGGCCTCACCGGCGACCGCGCGCGCGAGCAGCGTCTTGCCGGTTCCCGGAGGACCGTACAGCAGCACGCCCTTGGGGATGCGGGCGCCGACGGCCTGGAACTTGGCCGGGTCCTTGAGGAAGTCCTTGATCTCCTGCAGCTCCTCGATCGCCTCCTCGGCGCCGGCGACGTCGCGGAACGTGACCTGCGGCATCTCCTTGGTGACGAGCTTGGCGCGCGACTTGCCGAACTGCATGACCTTGCTGCCGCCGCCCTGCATGCTCGACAGCAGGAACCAGAACAGCAGACCGAGCAGCAGCAGCGGCAGCATGAGCGACAGGAATCCGTCGAACCACGTCGCACGCGGTACGACGTCGTTGAATCCATCGGCCGGGTCGGCGGCGTCGATCGCCTGCACGACCTCGTCGGCCCTCGCCGAGACGTAGTAGAACTGCACCTCGGTGGCGCCGTCGTACGGCTCCGACAGCGTCATGTCGACGCGCTGGTCGCCGTCGGTCGTGAGCACCTCGGTCACCGTGTTGCCGTTCAGCAGCTCCAGACCCTCCTGCGTCGAGATCTGCTTCGCGCCGCCCAGGCTCGAGATCAGCGAGAACCCCACGATCAGGAACAGCCCGATGATCAGCACGTAGAACAGCGGGTTGCGGGTGATCTTCTTGAAATTCATGGTGCGGGCGCCGGCCCGATCCCTTCGTCGAGGAACCACGACGAGGCGCGAAGCGCCGCAATCGACGGTGGATTCAGGGTAGCGCGGGGATCTTGTGGTTCACCTGGGATTCACCCAGGGCGAAATCACGCGTAGACGTGCGGGGCGAGGATCGCCACGTCGCGCAGATTGCGGTACTTCTCGGCGTAGTCCAGTCCGTAGCCGATCACGAACTCGTTCGGGATGTCGAAGCCGATGTACCGGCAGCGCACCTCGACCTTCGCGGCATCCGGCTTGCGCAGCAGGGCGAACACCTCGACGGATGCCGCACCGCGCGACGCGAAGTTCTCGAGCAGCCAGCTGAGGGTCAGGCCCGAGTCGATGATGTCCTCGACGATGAGCACGTGGCGCCCGGTGAGATCGGCGTCGAGGTCCTTGCGGATCTGGACGACGCCGCTCGATCGCGTGCCCGCGCCGTACGACGAGACGGCCATCCAGTCCATCGGGACGACCGTCGGCAGCGCGCGCGAGAAGTCGGCCATCACCATGATCGCGCCCTTGAGCACGCCGACCAGCAGCAGATCCTGGTCGCGGTAGTCCTCGGCGACCTGCGCCGCGATCTCGTCGAGCTTGGCCTGGATCTGCTCTTCGGTGACCAGGACCTCGGTGATGTCGCTGGCGATGTCGGCGGCGCGCATGCCCCGAGTCTACGGATGCCGCGACGCTACCGCGCGGTGAACTCGAGTCGGGCGCCGACGCGGCGGGCGCGGCATCCGGGCAGGTCGATCGGGCCCTGCCCCGACCAGTCGGTGACCAGCCGCGCGACCTCGAGCGTCTGGGAGCGGGTGAGGCTCTGCCCGAATTCCGACAGGACGACGTGGCGGATGATGCGGTGCCGCAGCGCGGCGGGGTTCGCCGCGAGCGCGGGCACCGAGACCGAGATGCCCGCTTCGGCGTGCTCGACGATGTCTTCGATCGTCTCGTCGATCATGTCGGCGAACGCGTCGGCGTCCTCGCGCAGCTGCGCCGCCGTGCGGGCGAGCGCCTCGGCGATGCCGGGGCCGAGCTCGGCCTCGAGCACGGGCAGCACCCGCTCACGCACCCGGACGCGCGCGTAGGCGGGGTCGGAGTTGTGCGGGTCGTCCCAGGGCCGCAGGCCCAGCGCCGTGCACGCGGCGCGGGTGGTCTCGCGGCGCACGTCGAGCAGCGGCCGCACGAGGGCGACGCCGTCGAGGTCGGTCGTGGCCGGCATCCCCTGCAGGCTCGTCGCCCCCGAGCCCCGCGCGAGGCCGAGCAGCACCGTCTCGGCCTGGTCGTCGAGCGTGTGCCCGGTGAGCACCGCGACAGCGGATGCCTCCTCCGCCGCCGCGCGCAGCGCGCCGTACCGCGCCTCACGGGCGGCGGCCTCGGGGCCGCCGGCGCCCGACACCTCGACCGGCACGACGCGCGCGTCGAGGCCGAGACCCTCGGCCGCCGCGACGGCCGAGGTCGCGGCATCCGCCGAGCCGTCCTGAAGGCCGTGGTCGACGACGACGGCGACGGGGCGCAGCCCGAGTTTCGGCGCCTCGAAGGCCGCCGCCGCGGCGAGGGCCAGCGAGTCGGCGCCGCCGGAGAGGGCGACCACCACGGTGCCGCGTCCCGCGTGCGGCGCCAGGGCCACGCGCACCGCGCGCCGCACGTCGGCGACGGCGGGGTCGAGGCCCGGTCGATGCTGCACGGCACCACGGTACCGAGCGGTGGGCGTGCAGAACTCCACGGATCCCGTCGCGGCAGACCTCAGATCGCGCCGGAGAGACGGCGCCCGCGCGAAATCCGTGGAGTTCTGCCCGCCGCGCGGCCGCGACTAGGCTGGTCGGCGGCAGATTCCCATCCGAAGGAGCACCATGGGCGCGTACGACGCCGTCATCGAGATCCCGCGCAACAGCAAGATCAAGTACGAGGTCGACCACGGCACCGGCCGGGTGTACCTCGACCGCATCCTGTTCACGCCGATGGGCTACCCCGCCAACTACGGCTTCTTCGAGAACACCCTCGGCGAGGACGGCGACCCGCTCGACGTGCTCGTGCTGCTCGACCACGACCTGGCCCCCGGCATCCTCGCGAAGGTGCGCCCGGTCGGCGTGCTCAAGATGACCGACGAGGCCGGCGGCGACGACAAGGTCGTCGCCGTGCTGGCGAAGGACCCGCGCTGGGACCACATCCAGGACGTCGGCGACGTGTCGGAGTACCTGAAGAAGGAGATCAACCACTTCTTCGAGCACTACAAGGACCTCGAGCCCGGCAAGTGGGTCAAGGTCGACGAGTGGGCCGATGCCGCCGAGGCCGAGCGTCTCGTCGCCGAGGCCTTCGAGCGCTTCGAGGAGCACGAGGGCGAGACCCGCACCCAGGGTGAGGGCGAGGCCCCCAACACGCTGTGACCGGATGACGCCATGGCCGACCGACCGGGAGTGATCCGCCGCCAGCTCGCTCTGCTGAGCGACGCGGTCGCGTCGAAGCTGTGGCCGGTGCCACTCATCGCGGTGGCCTGCGCGGTGCTGCTGGGTATCGTGCTGCCGCTCCTCGACCGCGCGGTCGACGCCGATCTGCCCTCGTGGATCGGGGGCATCGTCTTCTCGGGCGGGGTGGATGCCGCACGGGCCGTCCTCTCGGCGATCGCCGGCTCGCTCATCACCGCGACCTCGCTCACCTTCTCGCTCACGGTCGTCGCGCTGCAGCTGGCGAGCAGCCAGGCATCCCCGCGCCTGCTGCGGATGTTCGCGTCCGACCGCATGGTGCACGCGACGCTCGCGATGTTCCTCGGCACGTTCGCGTACGCCCTGACCGTGCTGCGCACCGTCGAGGACGCCACCGAGGACACCGACGAGTTCGTGCCGCGCATCGCGCTCACCGTCGCCTCCGTGCTGACGCTGGCGAGCGTCGTCATGCTGGTGTTCTTCCTCGCCCACCTGGCGCGGCAGCTGCGCGTCGAGACGATGATGCGCGACGTGCACCGCGAGGCCAGTCTGACGATCAACGTGCTCGCAGACGACGAGCCGGGCGAGCCCGTCGCCGCGCCGCAGCGCCCCGAGCACGTGCACACCGTCTTCGCCGACGCATCCGGCTTCGTGACGGGTGTCGACCGCGGCGGGCTCATCCGCAGGGCGGCCGAGGAGGACGTCGTCGTGCGCGAGCTGCGCACCGTCGGCGCGAGCGTCGTCGAGGGCACACCCCTTCTGGAGTGGTGGCGGCGCGGGATGCCCGACGACGAGGACCTGCGCCGTGACGAGCAGCTGGCCGCCGACCTCGCCGGGTTCGTCGAGGCCGGCTACGAACGCACCGCTCGACAGGATGTCGGGTACGGCCTGCGGCAGCTCGTCGACATCGCCGTCAAGGCCCTCTCGCCCGGCGTCAACGACCCCACCACCGCCGTGCACGCGCTCGCGCACATCGCCGCGGTGCTCGGCGACCTCGCCGAGCGGGCGGAGCGACCCGATGCGTACGCCGACGCCGACGGCGTCGCGCGCCTGCTGCCGATCGGCGACGGTTTCGGCGACTTCCTCGAGGTGGCTCTCGCGCAGATCCGGCGGTACGGCTCGGACGACCCCGAGGTCGTCGAGCGCATGTTCGGCCTTGTCGAGGATGTCGCGTGGCGGGCACGACGCGCCGGTCAGCGCGAGGCGCTGCGTGCGCAGCTCGGGCGGCTCGAGGCATCCGTCGACGCCGCGGACTTCGACGAGGTGGAGCGGGCGAGGTTCCGCGGCCTGGCGGACCGGGCGCGCGCCGCGCTGTCGCGGATCGGCTAGGTCAGACCGAGATGCCGCGTGCGGCCATGAACGAGATGGGGTTGACCGGGTAGCCGTTCACGTACGTCTCGAAGTGCAGGTGGCAGCCGGCCGAGTTTCCGGTGTTGCCCTCGCTCGCGATCAGCTGGCCCGCGCTCACGCGCTGCCCGTAGCCGACGAAGATCCCGCCCGGGCGGATGTGAGCGTAGCCGGTGCCGATGCCGCCGCCGTGGTTGATGCGGATGTAGTTGCCGTAGCCGCCGTTATAGCCGGCGTAGTCGACCGTGCCGCTGTGGGCCGCGTAGATCGCCGAGCTGCAGCCCGCCGCGAGGTCGACGCCGTAGTGGAACGGGTTGGAGCAGTAGCCGTTGCTGCACACGGGGGTTCGCGGGCCGTAGCCCGAGGTGCGCCAGCCGCGGTTCGGGCGGACCCACCCGCTGCTGCTGCTCCCGCCACCGCCGCTGCTGCCACCACCGCCGCCACCACCGGCAGCGGCCGCTTCGCGGGCGAGCCGCTCGGCCTCTTCGCGCTCGCGCCGCTTGCGCTCCTCTTCGGCGCGGCGGCGGGCCTCGACGCCGGCCTGGTAGTCGGCGAGGGTCTTGGCCGAGGCGTCCTGCAGCGCCGCCAGCTGCGCGTCGAGCTCGATCCGCCGTGCGGTCTGCTCATCGAGGGCTGCTTGAGCGGCATCCGCCGCCTGCTGGGCCGCGATCATCTTCTCTTCGGCGATCTGCTGCAGGCGGTCGCGCTCGTCGCGCGCGACGACGGCCTGGTCGCTCAGGCTCTGCGCCGAATCGCGGGCGGTGATCGCGTCGGCGTAGACGGCCTGGTTGCGCTCGAGCAGCTTGTCCATCGTGCCGAGGCGCTCGAGCAGGTCGTCGGCGTTGGCGGCGGAGCCGGCGAAGAACAGCTCGAGCGACGTGTCGTCGCCGCCGTTGCGGTACAGCTGCGCGGCGACCTGACCGGCGCGGTCGGCGGCCTCGGTGGCCTTGGTCGCCTGCTCGTCGGCCTGCTCCTGGAGCGACTCGGCCCGCTGGGCGGCATCGAAGAACTCCTGCTGCGCGACGTAGAACTCGTCGGACGCCTTCTCGGCCTCGGCCTGGGTGCGCGCCACCTCGTCGGTGAGGCTCTGGATCAGCTTCTTGATCTTCTCGATCTCGGCGGCCTTGGCCGACTCATTCGCGCGGGCGCGCTGCACGTCGTCCCACGTGGGGTAGTCGACCGCGAATGCTGCGGGGAGCAGGGGACCCGCAAGGCCTCCGACGGCGGCGACGCCGAGGATTCCGGCACCGATCGCGGCCCGCCGGCTGACCGGCCGCAGCAGGCGCCGTGGCGCGCTCGAGAGCGGCACGAGGCCGTGCTCATCGGGGGCCTTCTCGAGGCTCACCGGTCCTCCCGTCGCTCGAACGACAGTTTTCACACTAGCAACACCAGTCACAGGCGCAAGGGGTCGCCGCGCATCCGTCACCGATCGGGCGCCGGGCACGCTCTCGACCAGTCTGAGTCGCGGCATCCGTTCGCACAAGGTGCCGCTCCGCTCGATTGGCGCATCCGCGCTGGATTGCGTATGCTTGAGCGTCGGTAAGCGTGAGCCCCCGGGTTCATCCGGCCCCATCGTTTAGCGGCCTAGGACGCCGCCCTTTCACGGCGGTAGCACGGGTTCGAATCCCGTTGGGGTCACTCCCGATCACAATTCAACAAGCATGGCCCTGTAGCGCAGTTGGTTAGCGTGCCGCCCTGTCACGGCGGAGGTCGCGGGTTCAAGTCCCGTCAGGGTCGCTCCGAGCGACGGGCCTTCTTTCGAGGAGGCCTTTCGTCTAGGACGCGGCAGACAAGCCGTGCGGCTCTGTAGCTCAGTTGGTAGAGCGTTCGACTGAAAATCGAAAGGTCACCGGATCGATGCCGGTCGGAGCCACAAGGGTGATCGTTACAGTCACCCCAGGAACCCTCGCGTAGCTTCTACATCGCGGGGGTTTCGTCTTTTCCCGGCGACGGACGCCTCAGACGCGGCCCGTGAGGATCAGGTTCCAGTAGACCCACGGCAGCACGTGCCGATCGAAGATCCACGCCAGCCTGTTCTCGCGGTACATCCGCGGGAGGAACGGGATGGTCGGCTTCTGCCGCCCGTGATCGTCGAACTCCGCCCATACGACTGTCGACCGAGAGACCGTGAACGGGCACACCGCGTAGCCGTCGTAGTGGGCCGTCGGCTCGCCGCCGCGGAGCACAGCGGCGACGTTCCGCGCGGCGACCCAGGTCTGCTTGCGCAGCGCGCCGCCGCACTTGGAGTTGGTGGTCGCGGCGGCATCCCCGAGCGACCACACGTTCGGATAGCGCGGGTGACGCAGCGTGCGCGGATCGACCTCGACGAAACCGCCTGGGTCGTCGGCGCCGGCCAGCCCCGAGGACGCTATCCAGTCGGGGGCCGACTGCGGCGGCTCGACGTTGAGGACGTCGTAGCGGATGGTCTCACTGCGCCCGGGTCCGGAGACCACGACCTCTCGGGCCGCCGCATCCACACTCGACAGCTCGCTGCGCGTGCGCAGCTCGATGCCGTACTCCGCGATCTTGCGATCGAGCTCGGCGTCGAACGGCGGGAGGAAGGCCGCGTCGGTCGGCACGACCATCACCACTCGGATGTCGTCGAGCACGCCAGTCGCGCGCCAGTAGTCGCACGCCTGATACATCGGCTTCTGACCCGCGCCGACGCAGGAGGCCGGTTCGGCGGGCTGCGTGAAGACCACCGTGCCCCGGGTGATCGATCGCAGCAGGTGCGACGCCTTGTTCGCGAGGCCCAGCTCGTAGTGCGACGCGGCCGACGGCGACTCCATCGCGGTCGCGAGACCGGGTACGCGGTCCCAGTCGTTCCGGATGCCGGGGCACACCACCAGCTGGTCGTACGTGAGACCCGGGCCATCGACGAGGGACACGCTGTTGGTGTGCGGATCGACCGCGGTGACGGCGTCCTCGATCCACGTCACCTCTTTCGGCATGACGTCG
Organism: Actinomycetes bacterium; assembly: GCA_030425055.1. Classification (GTDB taxonomy): domain Bacteria; phylum Actinomycetota; class Actinomycetes; order Actinomycetales; family Microbacteriaceae; genus Microbacterium. The sequence goes on from JAUHVN010000005.1 coordinate 24,805, forward strand.
CCCTGAGCGCGCACGGTGCTGCTCGCGCGCGCGGTGCCGCCCGCGACGTGCGAGAAGAGCGGCTTGTATTCGTGATGCCCGCGGGGCTCGACGACCGCGATGTCGCGCACCCCGGCGCGGCGCAGACGCGCCGCGAGCGAGACGCCTCCATTGCCGCCCCCGATGATGAGGACGTGATGGTGGGTGCCGGTGGTGTGCATGTCGGCGACGGTACGCCGCACGCCGACACTCGAGCGGGGTCTTGTGCTCGAGGTCGATCCCGCGCATGATGCGGCGACCGTGCCGTCTTTCCCGCCCGCCGGGACGCCCGGTGGTGCAGTGCGACCGAGCGGGCCATGCTGGGGTCATGACGACACCGGAGTGGGTGCGACACGAGGGCCTGAAGGTCTGGGTCGCCGAGATGGCCGAATTGTGCACGCCGACCGACATCCATTGGTGCGACGGCTCCGACGAGGAGTACGACGCGCTGTGCGAGCAGCTCGTCGAGGCGGGCACCTTCATCCGGCTCAATCCCGAACTGCGACCGCGCAGCTTCCTCGCGCGCAGCGACGCGAGCGACGTCGCACGCGTTGAGGAGCGCACGTACATCTGCTCGCGCACCGAAGAGGATGCCGGTCCCACCAACAACTGGATGGATCCGCGCGAGATGGCCGGCATCCTCCGCCCGCTGTTCACCGGCAGCATGGCCGGCCGCACGATGTACGTCGTGCCGTTCAGCATGGGGCCGCTGGGATCGCCGATCGCGCAGCTCGGCGTGCAGATCACCGACTCCCCCTACGCCGTGGTGAGCATGAAGATCATGACCCGCATGGGCAGGCCCGCGCTGAACGTGCTCGGCGACGACGGCGAGTTCGTGCCGTGCATGCACACAGTGGGTGCGCCGCTCGCGCCCGGCGAGCAGGACGTCGCGTGGCCGTGCAACTCGGAGAAGTACATCGTGCACTTCCCCGAGACGCGCGAGATCTGGTCGTACGGGTCGGGCTACGGCGGCAACGCGCTGCTGGGCAAGAAGTGCCTCGCGCTGCGGATCGCCTCGGCGATGGCGCGGGACGAGCGCTGGCTCGCCGAGCACATGCTCATCCTAGGCGTCACCGACCCGCAGGGTGAGAAGACCTACGTGGCGGCCGCGTTCCCGAGTGCGTGCGGTAAGACGAACTTCGCGATGCTCGTGCCGCCGCCGGTCTTCGCCGACGAGGGCTGGAAGGTCACGACCGTCGGCGACGACATCGCGTGGATCAAGCCGGGCGAAGACGGCCGCCTCATGGCGATCAACCCCGAGGCCGGCTATTTCGGTGTGGCTCCGGGGACGTCGGATGCCACCAATCCGAGCGCGATGGAGTCGGTGCGCTCCGACACGATCTTCACCAATGTCGCGCTCACCGACGACGGCGACGTGT
>JAUHVN010000305.1 GCA_030425055.1 Actinomycetes bacterium
CTCATCGACGGCCGCGAATTCGCGCCCGGCCGCGTCGACCAGCTGATCCGGCTGGGCACCGTCGAGGAATGGACCATCGTCAACGACTCGGGCATGGCGCATCCGTTCCACCTGCACATCTGGCCGATGCAGCTCGTGCGCGTGAACCGCCGCGATGTCGCCGAGATCGATGTGCGCGATGTCGTCGACGTGCCCGCCGGCGAGGCGGTGACGGTGCGGATCGCGTTCGATCGGTTCCCCGGCCGCACGGTCTACCACTGCCACATCCTCGACCACGAAGACCTCGGCATGATGGGCGTCGCCGAAGCCGTGGAGACTTGACATGCAAGCATCCGCTTGCCTATTGTCGTGGTCGTGGCCGATGTGTACCGGGCGCTGGCCGACCCGACCCGACGCCGGATCCTGGACCTGCTGGTCCAGCGTGACGGGGTGACGCTGTTCGAGATCTGCACCGTGCTGATCGAAGCGGGCACGGAATCGTCCCGGCAGGCGATCTCGCAGCACCTCGCGGTGCTCGAGGAGAGCGGCCTGGTCCACGCGACGAAGGTCGGCCGCACCAAGGTGCATCGGGTGGACACCGAGCCGTTGCGCGAGATCGCAGAACGATGGCCCGTCGATCGGAAGGAAGCAGGATCATGAAGGCACGCCTGCACGTGATGAGCGTGTTCGTGGACGACCAGCAGAAGGCATTCGACTTCTACACGCAGAAGCTCGGGTTCGTCGCGAAGCACGACGTTCCGGTCGGTGAGTACCGGTGGCTGACCGTCGTCGGCGCCGACGAGCCCGACGGCGTCGAACTGCTGCTCGAGCCCGACGAGAACCCCGCCGCGAAGGAGTACACGCGGGCGCTCGCCGAGCAGGGCATCCCCGCGGCATCCTTCGCCGTCGACGACGTCGACGCGGCACACCGCGAGCTGACCGAGCAGGGGGTCGTGTTCGTGCAGCCGCCCGGCCCGGCGGGGCCGATGCGGATGGCCGTGCTCGACGACACGTGCGGCAACCTCATCCAGCTGGTGAGCCCGGCCTGACGCCGGGTCGCCGGGTGGTCGGGCGTCGGCGCTCCCCCGTCAGCGCGGGCAGGACATGAGCGGCTTCGGGCCGGATCTGTCGAACGAGTGCTCGCTCATCGGCCGGCGGCACAGCGGGCACGGCCGTTCGGTGCGGGTCGGCTCGGGCTCGGTGTCGTAGGGACCGACGGATGCCGGACCTGCGACCCGCACGAGCCATCCGTTGACGAACGCGTAGAGGCCGCCGGCTTCCTTCACACGGCGGCGCAGGCTGACCTTGGGCTCGGGCTCCGAATCACTTCGTGTCACAATCATCAGTGTACTAAGTGATTCGGGATAGCATGCTCCCATGCCTGACGACCTGCTCAAGCTCGACAACCAGGTCTGCTTCGCCCTCGTCACGGCGGCCCGCAACGTCGTGGGGATCTACCGCCCCGTCCTGGCGCCGCTCGGTCTCACGCATCCGCAGTACCTCGTGATGCTCGCACTGTGGGAACGCGCGCCCCGCTCGCTCTCCGACCTCGCGGCGGCGCTCGCGATGGAGCCTGCGACGCTTTCACCGCTGGTCAAGCGCCTCGAATCACAGGGCCTCGTCGATCGGATGCGGCGCGCCGACGACGAACGCGTGCTCGACATCACGCTCACCGACGAGGGGCGCGCACTGCGCGCGCAGGCGGAGCGCGTGCCCGAGCAGATCATGGCGCTGACCGGCATGAGCGTCGCCGACCTCGAGTCGCTGCGCGACGCGCTCGCGCCGTTCGCCGGGCCGCGCGACGCACCCGGCGATCGGTGAGGACAGCGCGAGGCCTCGCGTTCCGCGGCGACCCCCGCAGCGTCGTGCGCGACGACACGGCCCCGTACTACGGAGCCGTCATCGAGGAGCGGACGCTCGTTCCCGTCGAGGGCGCCCACCTGTCGACCACGACGCTCGAGGAGTGGCTGCCGCTCAACCCGGCGCCGACCGCGCAGCGCGCTGCAGCCCGGTGAGGATCGCGGTCGCCGGCGCTGCGCGCGACGCGGGACGCGGGACGTCCTGCGGCGTGAACCGGCCGGCCGCTCATCCGTCGCCGGCGCGCAGGAACCGACCGACCGCGTCGGCGACGGCGATCGGATACGCGCGAAGCTGACCGACATCCACCCATTCGTCGATCGCATGCAGGCCGCCGCCCGCCGGTCCGCACACGACGGTCGGGATGCCGACGGCCTGCCAGAGTGCGGACTCCATCCAGTACGGCGCACCGACGCGCTCCGGGCGGACGCCGACCCCGTCGAGGGAATCGGCCAGCAGCTGCGAGAACGCGGCCGCGCTGCCCGATCCGCCCACCTGCCAGGCATCCCGAGCGAGCACGCACCGCACATCGCCGCCGAGTCCGGGAGTCCGCGCGACCACCGCATCGACCAGGGTCTGCACCTCATCGACGGCGAGCTGAGGGCTCTCACCGGGCAGGGTGCGTCGCTCCACGGCGACGTGGGCACTCGCCGCGATCGTGAAAGTCGCCGATCCGGCGCGGGCGGTCGTGGCCCGCAGCGACCCGTGTCCGAGCAACGGATGCGCGGGGCCGAGCGTCAGCTCGTGATCGCAACGTGCGATCTCGCCGAGCAGGTCGCCGAGCGCGCGCAGCGCGTCGACCGCGGTCTCAGGCTGCGACGAGTGCGCCGCCCGGCCGTGAAGGTCGACCTCGATGACGGCGTAGCCGCGATGCGCGACCGCGAGGTCGAGCCACGTCGGCTCGGCGATGAGGCACACGTCGGGCGCGATGCCCATCGCGCGGACCTCGCCGATGACCGTCTCGGCTCCGACGCTGCCGTCCTCCTCATCGGCGACGAGGGCGACGACGACCGTTCCCGGGGCATCCCGGTCTGCGAGCTGCTTCGCCGCCACCAGCAGTCCGGCCAGGCCGCCCTTCATGTCGCTGGAACCGCGACCCGAGAGGCGATCGCCGTCGACGTGCGCGGTGAACGGGTCGGTCATCCCCTCGACGCCGACCGTGTCGAGGTGCCCGTTGAGCACCACGGTGCGGCCGGCGCCGCGGCCCGTGCGTACGGCGATCACACTGATGCGGCTCGGATCGGCCACGGCGGGCACGAGCCTGACGTCGTAGCCGGCGTCGGCGAGCCAGGATGCCGCATACTCGGCGATCGCCCGCTCTCCTGCGCCGCCGGGTACGAGGCTCGGGCTCACCGAGTCGATGCCGACGAGAGCCGCGGTCAGGTCGACGACGTCGTCCGGCTGCACGATCCCGAGTCTCGCACAGCCGGGGTGTGAGCCGAGGAGCAGTCCACGGAGCGGCTCGAACGACGTCCTACATGAGCTTGGTCGACTGCAGCATCCTGTCCATCTTCTCGTTCATGTCGATGAGCGGTCGCCGCAGCACGAGGCCCAGCAGCAGCATCGGAACCAGGAAGGCGAGGAGCCAGCCGAGCGAGATCCAATAGTCGGCGTCGTAGATCCCGGCAAGAGCCGCACGGAAGGCATCGATCGCGTGCGTTCCCGGGAGGAACGGACTGACGTTCTGGAACCACTCGGGCAGCAGCACCAGCGGGTACGCACCGCCGGCACCCGCCACCTGGATGACGAGCAGGAACACCGCGAGCACCATGCCCGCGTC
>JAUHVN010000006.1 GCA_030425055.1 Actinomycetes bacterium
CGTTCCAGCCGGGCGAGCTCGCGAAGATCGCGCTGGCGATCTTCTTCGCCGGCTACCTCGTGCGCACGCGCGAGTCGCTCAGTTCGGTGGGCACGCGGTTCCTCGGCATGACGTGGCCGCGAGCGCGCGAGCTCGGACCCGTCGTGGTCATCTGGCTCGTCTCGCTCGGCATCATCGTGCTGCAGCGCGACCTCGGAACGGGCCTGCTCATCTTCGGCATGTTCATCGCGATGCTGTACGTCGCGACCGGCAAGACCAGCTGGGTGCTCATCGGCGTCGTGCTCGCGGTCGGCGGCGCCTTCCTCGCGTCGCGCGTATTGCCGTACGTCGGCGCGCGGTTCACCAACTGGCTGGATGCCTTCAATCCCGAGCTGATGGACAACAGCAGCTTCCAGCTCGTCAACGGCATCTTCGGCCTCGCGCAAGGGGGGATGCTCGGCACCGGGCTCGGACAGGGGCGCCCGTATCTGACGCCCGTCGCCGAGAGCGACTACATCTTCCCGAGCCTCGGTGAGGAGCTGGGCCTCATCGGCATCTTCGCGATCCTGTGCCTCTACATGGTCTTCACCAGCCGCGGCATCCGGATCGGCCTCGCCGGGCAGGACGACTTCGGCAAGCTGCTCGCCACCGGCCTGTCGTTCACGATCGCGCTGCAGGTGTTCATCATGGTCGGCGGAGTCACGCGGATCATCCCGCTCACCGGCCTCACCACGCCGTTCCTCGCCGCGGGCGGTTCGTCGCTCGTGGCGAACTGGATCATCGTCGCGCTGCTGCTGCGCATCTCGGACCGCGTGCGCAGCCGACCTCGGGTGGTGATCGGATGATGCACGTGATGCCGGATGACCGGGCCCCGGTCGGAGCAATCCGCCCGGATCGTCCGATCGGGAGCACATTATCCGACCGACAGAGGGGGTGCAGCCAGTGACGAAAGAACTCCGCAGGCTCAGCATCCTGATGCTGATCATGTTCCTCGCGCTGTTCGCCTCGACCAGCTGGATCCAGGTCGTGCAGGCCGACGAGCTGAGCGCGAACCCCGCCAACCGGCGCGCGTTGTACGACTCGTACGAGGTGCAGCGCGGGTCGATCGTCGCGAGCGGCTCGTCGATCGCGTCATCCGTGCCGTCGAACGACCTCTACAGCTGGCAGCGGGTCTACCCGGATGCCGACATGTGGGCACCGGTGACCGGGTACATCAACCCCGCGCTCGGATCCTCCACCGGTATCGAGCAGGCGATGAACGGGGTGCTCAGCGGCACCGCCAGCTCGCAGTTCCTCTCGCGGATCGAGCGCATCGTCTCGGGCCAGCAGCCGCGCGGTTCGAACGTCGTGCTGTCGCTGAACGCCTCCGTGCAGCGGGCCGCCTACGAGGCACTCGGCTCGCTGCAGGGCGCGGTCATCGCGATCGAGCCCTCGACCGGACGCATCCTGGCGATGGTCACGAGCCCCAGCTTCGACACGAACCTGCTCGCCGCGCACAACACCACCGAGGTCAACGCGGCATACGACGCACTCGAGGCCGACCCGTCGAACCCGCTCTACAACCGTGCGATCGCCGGCAACCTGAACCCGCCGGGGTCGACGTTCAAGCTCGTCGTCGCGTCCGCCGCCCTCGCGTCGGGCGACTACACGCCCGAGTCGACGCTGCCGAACCCCGCGATCTACGAGCTGCCGCAGTCGACGAGCACCGTGCGGAACGCGAGCGGCGGCACGTGCGGCCCCGGCGACGAGGTCACGATCGCCGACGCGCTTCGGTTGAGCTGCAACATCCCGTTCGCCGAGCTCGCGGTCGAGCTGGGCGACACCGCGATACGCGAAGAGGCCGAGAAGTACGGCTTCAACCTGGCGTTCGAGATGCCTCTCGTCTCGACGCCGTCGAGCTACCCGCGCGCTCTCGACGACCCGCAGACCGCCCTCTCCGGCTTCGGTCAGGGACAGGTGACGGCCACGCCGCTGCAGATGGCGATGGTGTCGGCGGGGATCGCGAACGGTGGGCTCGTGATGAATCCGCGGATGGTCGATCGGGTGATCGGACCCGATCTGTCGGTGCAGGAGCGCGTCGAGAGCACCGAGTTCGGACGTGCCCTCGAGCAGGATCTCGCGGAGGAGATGGTCGCGATGATGGTCGCCAATGTCAGTGACGGGGCCGCGTCGGGTGCAAGAATAGACGGGGTCGACGTGGCCGGGAAGACCGGCACGGCCGAGAACGGGCCGGAGCAGCCGTACACGCTCTGGTTCACGGGGTTCGCTCCGGCGGACGATCCGCAGGTCGCAGTGGCCGTCGTCGTCGAAGACGGCGGAGGCCAGGGGCAGTCGGGCAGCGGGAACACGATCGCGGCGCCCATCGCGAAGAAGGTCATGGAGGCGGTGCTGGGCAGATGAGACCGACGCAGGGTGTGACCTTCGGCGGCCGCTACGAGCTGGACTCGCGGATCGCGATCGGCGGCATGGGCGAGGTGTGGGAGGCGACCGACCATGTGATCGGCCGCACCGTCGCCATCAAGATCCTCAAAGACGAGTACATGGGCGACCCGGGCTTCCTCGAGCGCTTCCGCGCCGAGGCCCGTCACGCCGCGCTCGTCAACCACGAGGGCATCGCGAGCGTCTTCGACTACGGCGAGGAGAACGGCAGCGCCTTCCTCGTGATGGAACTCGTGCCGGGCGAAGCGCTGTCGACGATCCTCGAGCGCGACGAGTCGCTGTCGACGGACAAGACGCTCGACATCGTCGCGCAGACATCCGCCGCCCTCCAGGCTGCGCACGCCGCCGGACTCGTCCACCGCGACATCAAGCCCGGCAATCTGCTCATCACGCCCGACGGCCGCGTCAAGATCACCGACTTCGGCATCGCGCGCATCGCCGACCAGGTCCCGCTCACGGCGACCGGCCAGGTGATGGGCACCGTGCAGTACCTGTCGCCCGAGCAGGCGTCGGGGCACCCGGCATCCCCCGCCACCGACATCTACTCGCTCGGCATCGTCGCCTACGAGTCCCTCGCGGGCAAGCGGCCGTTCACGGGCGAGTCGCAGGTCGCGATCGCGATGGCGCAGATCAACGAGCAGGCGCCGCCGCTGCCGCCCACCGTCGCCGAGCCGGTGCGCAACCTGGTGATGGCGATGATCGCCAAGAAGCCCGAGGATCGGCCGGCATCCGCCGCGACGGTCGCACGTGCCGCCACCGCGCTGCGCCGCGGCGACCTCGCCGCCGCCGTCGCAGCCGTCCCCGCGATCGGCGCGGGCGCCGACACGGCCACCCTGCTGATGCCCGCCGGCGAGACCGCGGCCGCCACCCAGGTGCTCGCCGCGCCGCTGCCCGACGACGAGGCCGTCGCCGAAGAGCCGCGCAAGCGCAGCCCGTGGACGTGGCCCCTCATCGCGCTCATCATCCTGCTGCTGCTCGTCCTCGGCGGCACGATCTGGGCGCTGCTGGCCAACCAGCAGCCCGGGCCCGACCCCACCGGATCGACGTCGTCGGCCACGCCCACCCCCACCGAGACGACCCCGACGCCCACGCCGACGACGGTCGATGTCAACGCGCTCGGGCTCATCGGCATGCAGTGCGACGACGCGCGGACGACGGCGCTCGACGCCGGCATCGAGACGGTGACGTGCACCGCCGGTCAGTCGGCGGAGAACCAGGACCAGGTCGGCACCGTGTACTCGGTCGAGCCGCAGGGCAACGTGCCGAAGGATCGCGAGCTCGTGCTCACGTACTACGCCGACCTCATCCCGATCGGACAGCCGAGCGCTGCGGTCATCGAGGTGGGCGGGTCGCAGGCCGGTTCGGTCGACGCCGGGTCCACCGTGCAGATCAACTGGACCTCGTTCACGTGCCCGTCGGGCACCGGTTCGGTCAGCTTGTACAACCTGACCGCCGTCAACGGCACGTTCGAGGTGAACGGCCAGTCCGAGGCATCCTTCGGTCCGACCGAGCGACCCGTCAACCTGGTCGTCGCCGATCAGCCCGGCCAGTCGCTGTTCATCACCTACACGGTGACGTGCAGCGGCAACGGCACGAACCGCACCTCCGACGAGTCGCCGCAGGCTCAGGCCACGATCAACCCCGCTCCCAGCCCCAGCCCGTGATCGAGGGCCCGGTCGGGGCCTCGGATAGGGTTGCGGGAAGGTACACCAGGGGGAGTGTGAGCAGTGACAGCTGAGCGGGTGCTCGCGGGCCGGTACCGCGTCGACGAGCCCATCGGTCGCGGCGGCATGGCCAGCGTCTACCGGGGTTACGACCTCACGCTCGGCCGCGAGGTGGCCATCAAGGTGCTCGATCCCGAGCTGGCCGGCGACAACTCGTTCCGCACCCGCTTCCGTCTCGAGGCGCAGGCCGCGTCGCGCATGGCGCATCCCACGATCGTGCGCGTCTTCGACGCGGGCGAAGACACCGAACGCGCCTCCGACGGCACCACCCGCCCGGTTCCGTTCATCGTGATGGAGCTCGTCCACGGCCGCCTGCTCAAGGACGTCATCGCCGCAGGTCCCGTCCCGGTGGATGACACGCTGCGCTACGTCGACGGCATCCTCGAGGCACTGGAGTACTCGCACCGCGCGGGCGTCGTGCACCGCGACATCAAGCCCGGCAACGTCATGATCACCGACACCGGCCAGGTCAAGGTCATGGACTTCGGCATCGCGCGCGCCGTCGCCGACGGATCGGCCACCGTCGCCGAGACGACGGCGATCATCGGCACCGCGTCGTACTTCTCTCCCGAGCAGGCCAAGGGCGAGCCCGTCGACGCGCGCGCCGACCTGTACTCGACGGGTGTCGTGCTCTACGAACTGCTCACGGGACGCACGCCGTTCCGCGGCGAATCACCGGTCGCCGTCGCCTATCAGCACGTCAGCGAAGCGCCGCTGCCCCCGTCGGAGGTCAACGAGACCGTGCCGCGCGCGCTCGACGCCGTCGCCCTGCGCGCACTCGCGAAGGATCCGTTCCAGCGGTTCCAGGATGCCGCGGGCTTCCGCGAAGCGCTCGACGCGACGGTCGACGGACGTTCGCCGTCCAAGCGGCAGATGGGTGCGCTGACCAGCGAACTGTACGGGCCGAACCCTCGGCAGGCGGCCGAGACGGCGCGCTCGCTGCGCCAGCTGTCGACCGACACGACCATGCGCCGCACCCAGGCCGGCCCGCCGGTCGCCTGGATCTGGGCGGGCGTCGCGATCCTCGCCGTGCTGCTGATCTCGGTCGTCTTCTGGGTCATGACCATCCGCCCCGGCGCCGAAGTGCCCGGCAACGCGCGCATCGTGCCCGATGTCACGGGCATGACCTACGAGCGCGCCAACGGCGAGCTCGCCGACGTCGACCTGCTCGCGTTCCGCGTCGACGAGGACAACGCCGAGGTCGCCGAGGGCAACGTCATCCGCACCGACCCCGAGGCGGGCGCATCCGTCAATCCCGGCCAGGAGATCCGCGTGTACGTCTCGCGCGGGCAGGAGATGTCGACGGTTCCCGAGCTCGAGGGGCTGAGCAGAAGCGCCGCGGCGACGGCGATCAGCGACGCGGGGCTGGTGCTCGGCACGATCACCGAACGCAACGATCCGGTGCTCGCTGCGGGCACGGTGATGGAAGCCGATCAGAACGCGGGCGCCACCGTGCCGACCGGGACCGTCGTGAACCTCGTCGTCGCCTCGGGCGAGGTCGCCATCAACGACGTCACCGGCTACACGATCGACGCGGCCACCCGTGAGCTCGAGGATCTCCAGCTCACGGTCACCACGCAGGAGGACTCGGGCTGCCCGGGCGCGAACCCGCCGACGGTCGCCTCCCAGTCGCTCGCACCGGGAGACGTGCCGATCAACTCGACGATCGTGCTGACGTACTGCTCGGGCTCATGAGCCGGCGCCGCGGCTGCAGCGCGGCGCCGCGCACCGCGGCATCCGGGTAGCCGACGCCGGCGAGCCAATTGCCGAGCAGCCGGTAGCCGCCCTCGGTGAGCACGCTCTCGGGGTGGAACTGGACGCCCTCGATCGGCAGCGACCGGTGGGCGACGCCCATGATGACGCCTCCGTCCGTGCAGCTCGTGACGGCGAGCTCGTCCGGAAGAGTGCCGGGGACGATTGCGAGCGAGTGATAGCGGGTCGCGGTGAAGGGGTCGGGCAGTCCCGCGTACAGCGCGCCGCCGTCGTGGTGGACGAGCGAGGTCATGCCGTGCATCAGCTCGGGCGCGTGATCGACGCGCGCTCCGAACGCCTCGCCGATCGCCTGGTGCCCGAGGCACACTCCGAGGAGAGGGATGCCGGCCTCGGCCGCCGCGCGCACGACCGCGATCGAGGCGCCCGCCGCGGCGGGCGTTCCCGGCCCGGGCGAGACCAGCACCCCACGGTAGCCCGCGATCGCCTCCGACACCGCGTCGGGGGCGATCGCGTCGGCTTCGATGAGGTCGGTGCGCGCGCCCAGCTCGTGCAGGTAGCCGACGAGCGTGTGCACGAAGCTGTCGTGGTTGTCGACGACGAGGATCGACGCCGCACGGTCCGCCGATGTCACTGGACGGAGATCTCATCGGGGTTGAGCAGGGTGCTCACCCAGGGGAAGACGAACGTGAAGAGCCCGTAGACCACGACCGCGGCGGCCGCGACGAGCACCAGCACGCGCAGCCACGCCGGGCCGGGCAGGATCCGCCAGAGTGCCGCGTACATCAGGCGTCCCCGATCGGGGCGAGCGACGCCGGCGGGCCGGCCGACCGCGGTGTGAACGACTCGAACACGCCGTACGCGATGATGCGCTCGGCCATGGATCCGATGGGACTGCAGCTGATCATCGTGAGGTAGGCGCTGCCCGCAGACACGCCGGGCGCCTCGGGCACGGGCAGCAGCACCTCGACGCGATCGGGCGGCACGTACTCGAGGGTGCGGAACCGGTAGGTGTACCACCCGTCGGGCGTCTCGACCACGACGGCGTCGCCGAGCTGGAGTTCGCCGATGCGGTGGAACGCGCCGCCCCACGTGGTGCGGTGCGCGGCGATCACGAAGTTGCCCGGCTCGCCCGGCATCTGCGTGCCGGGCTGGTGACCGATGCCGATGGGGTCGAGGGTGCGCGCCCGCGATACGCCCCCGGCGATCTGGAACTGGTAGTCGTCGCCGAACCGGGGCACGCGCAGCACCCCGAAGGTCTCGCCGTCGGCCGGCTCCGCCAGGATGATCGGCTCGGCGACGACGGGTTCGGACTCGCCGTCGCCCGCAACGGCGTCGGGCAGATCGAGGGATGCCTCGGCCTGCCATTGTTGGGTGATCTCGGCACCGGCGTCATTGCGCTGGGCGCCGATGATGACGTCGCCGATCCACAGGTACCAAGCGACGTAGAGGAGCACGACGATGCCGGCGGTCAAAACGATCTCGCCGATGATCTGCGTGGCCGACGCCCGTCGCGTCGCGGCGGGCGCGGCATCTCGCACGGAAGCCCGCTCCACAGGTCGATGATACCGAGCGTGGCTCAGGCTCCGACGGCGGTACGATGGTGGGCATGGCACGATCCGGCAACGACGACGACGCACTCGTGGAGCGCGCAGAGGGTGAAGCGGCCCCCAATCCGGTGTGGTTCAAGCCGATCATGATCGGTCTGATGCTGCTCGGACTGGTGTGGGTCCTCGTCTTCTACCTCAGCGGTATGGCTTACCCGATCCCGGGCATCGAGGGCTGGAACCTCGTCATCGGCTTCGGCATCGCCTTCATCGGCTTCCTCATGACGACCCGGTGGCGCTGAGGCATCCGCCTGCACCACACCGAAATGACATCGGTGTGATTCATCCCCACCTGTGGATGAACCTGTGGATAACTCCACTCAGCCGTAGATGAGCGGCGGCACCAGCAGCAGCGCCAGCATCCCGACGCCGATGGCGACGAGCAGCCAGATCTGCAGAGTCCGCTGCCGCGCCGCACGCGTGCGCGTGTAGACGAACGCGACGAGCGCACCGGCGACCAGGCCCCCGACGTGCGCCTGCCACGACACGTTGAAGCCGGGGATGAACCCGATCACCAGGTTGATGCCGAGGATGATCGCGATGCCGGCGATGTTCGCGCCCAGATGCCGCCCGATCACCAGCAGCGCACCGAACAGGCCGAAGATCGCGCCGGACGCACCGACCACGGGCGTGCCGAACGAGAGCAGCGCCACCGCGACCGATCCGCCGAGCGCGCTCAGCAGATAGAGCGCGATGAAGCGCCACCGGCCGAGCATCGGTTCGAGCGACCGGCCGATCAGCCACAGCGCCAGCATGTTGAGACCGAGATGCCAGAAGCTGGCGTGGACCAGTGCGACCGTCAGCAGCCGCCACGGCTGGAACACCCCGGTGAACTCGGGGTAGAGCGCGGGCGCCCAGAACTGCAGGTACCCGGTCACCAGTCCGCCGACACCGGGGATGAGCCCGATCAGGTAGGCCACCGCGGTGATGCCGATGATGGCGTACGTGACCACCGGCCGCGAGTCCCTCGCGACCGCTGCGGGCCGCGACCACCGCCGCTCGGCCTTGCGCTGCGCAGGCGTGCGGCTGTTCTGCTGATCGCGCAGGCACTCGGGGCAGATGACGCCCACGGCCGCGGGCGTCTGGCACTCGGGGCAGATCGTGCGCAGGCAGCGCTGGCACAGCACGAAGCTCTGCCGGTCGGGATGCCGGTAGCAGAAGTTGTCGCTGTTGCGGCGGAACTGGTCCGTGGACACGTGGGCTAGGCGGCCGCGATCTCGATCGACTCGATCACGACCGGCTCGAGGGGGCGGTCGCCCGGGGCGGTCGCGACCTCGCTGATCGCGTCGACGACGCCCTTCGACTCGTCGTCGGCGACCTCGCCGAAGATCGTGTGCTTGCCCTGCAGCCACTCGGGGCCCACTCCGCCGCGACCGGGCACCGTGATGAAGAACTGCGAGCCGTTGGTGCCCTCGGCCTTGCCGGTGATCGCGTTGCGGCGCAGTCCCGCGTTGGCCATCGCGAGCTTGTACGGCTCGGTGAACGTGAGCTCGGGGTGGATCTCGTCGTCGAACGTGTAACCCGGGCCGCCCGTGCCCTGACCGAGCGGGTCGCCGCCCTGGATCATGAAGCCCTGGATGATGCGGTGGAAGACGACGTCGCTGTAGAGGGCGCCCTCGCCGGGCTTGCCGGTGGCCGGGTCGGTCCACTCACCGGAGCCGTCGGCGAGACCGATGAAGTTCTGCACGGTGCGGGGGGCGTGATCGCCGAAGAGGTTGACGCGGATGTCTCCGCGGTTGGTGTGGAAGGTGGCGACAGCGGTGGGAATCGGCATGTACACCATTCTCGCAGAGTTCGGTAGGAGTACTCCGCGTTCGCGGGGCGTCTGGCAAGATGGGGACCTACCGACATCCCACCGACAGGGAGGGCCCCCGTGAGCCTCAGCCGCAAGCGCAAGAAGGAACTCCGCAAGCTCCAGGAGCAGGCGAACAAGCTGTGGGAGAGCCAGCAGGTGCTCGTCGGCGATGCAGCCGGCGTCGCCCGCGAGGCGAGCCGCCAGCTCGGCCACTACGGTCGCGAGCAGGTCGCACCCCAGGTCAAGGCGACGTACAACCAGTACGCGGCGCCGTACGTCGACAAGGGCGTCAAGACCTCGAAGGCGATCTACAACAGCCGTGTCGTGCCCGCCGCCGGAGCCGTCGTCGGTTCCGCGCTGTCGGTGTGGGATGCCGCGAACGAGACCCGCGAGCGCCTCGCCGCCGGCCGCGACCTCGACCTCGCGAAGGTGTGGGGCAAGGCCCCGGTCGCGCCGCCCAAGAAGGGCATCGGCGCCGGCGGCGTCATCGCGATCATCCTCGGCGTCGCCGCCGCGGTCGGCGTGCTCTATGCGGCATGGCAGACGCTGCGTGCCGACGACGAGCTGTGGGTCGCCGACGACCCGCTGGCCGCGCCCGACGCCTGATCCGTCCGTGACGGACGACCCACTCGCGCGCGTTCGCGAGGCCGCGATGGCGCGCGGCCTCGACGTGTCCTTCCGGCAGCGGCCCGCCGCCAAGAGTCTGCCCGAAGCCGCCGAGCTGCTCGGCATCCCGGCATCCGGGATCGTCAAGACGCTCGTGGTCAAGCGCTCCGACAACACGTTCCTTTTCGCGCTGGTGCCGGGTGACCGTGCGATCTCGTGGCCGAAGCTGCGCGCCGTCGTCGGCGTGAACAAGCTGCGACTGCCCGAGCCCGAACTCGCCCTCGCGGCGACGGGCTACGAGCGCGGCACGATCGTGCCGATCGGCAGCACGACCGACTGGCCGATCTTCGCCGATGAACGCATGGTGGGTGAACGCATCGCCATGGGCGCCGGCGCGCACGGGTACAGCATGTTCGTCGACGCCGACGACCTCATCGCCGCGTACGGCGCGACCGTCGCCGACATCTCGCAGGAGATGGGCTGAGCTCGGAGCCTCAGTGCAGGCCGGCCATGCGCAGGCCGATGTCGACCAGCTTCACGCGGCGGAGGTCCGAGACGCTGCTGAGTGCGAACCACTCTGCGCGATCGGTCGACCCGTCGACCTCGTTGCGCAGCTTGCCGCCCGTGACCTCGGCGCGATAGACGATGCGCAACGTGTGGAGCGGATGCTCGGCTCCGCGATTGAGACGCCGGGATGCCGGGATCACACGCGAGTGGATGCCGAGGAGTTCGCCCAGCCTGACGCGGTACCCCGTCTCTTCGCGCACCTCGCGGCGCGCGGCCCTCTCGGGATCCTCGCCGGACTCGAGTCCGCCGCCCGGCAGCGTCCAGCCCGTGCGACCGTTCTCGTTCCAGTGCGCGAGCAGGATCCGCTCGCGCGCGTCGACGACGACGGCGTAGGCGGCGACGCGCAGATCCATCGCGACAGCCTATCGGGCGGGTGGGGGAAGACTGTGGAGCCTAGCGGATTCGAACCGCTGACATCCTGCTTGCAAAGCAGGCGCTCTACCAACTGAGCTAAGGCCCCGGGGCCATCGGGTTTGTGGGGCTACCAGGACTTGAACCTGGGACCTCTTCATTATCAGTGAAGCGCTCTAACCGCCTGAGCTATAGCCCCGTTGTGGGAGTCACGACTCGCGTCGTGAACCTCCAAGACTTTACCCGACCCGCGGGCGATTCCGAAATCCGAGTGGAGGTCTCGATACGCGCGCTCCGCGCGCTACTCGACCTAGAGTCGCGGACGCATCAACGCCGCTTCGCGGCATTGCTCCGTCCCGACTCTAATTCGAGGTGAAGCCGACGAGCAGGCCGCCGGTGACCTTGACCGCGAGGTTGTAGATGCCGGCGATCACGGCGCCGAGAACCGTGACGACCACGAGGTTCAGGATCGCGACCACGGCGCTGAAGGCGAGCACCTGCGGCAGGCTGAGGAACTGGCCGAGCGTGAAGCTGCCGTCCGAGAAGCTGGCGAAGAACTCGTCCGCGCGCGTGATGAGGCCGGTGGCCTGCAGCACGAGGAAGACGAGCACGAAGCTGACCACCGTGACGATCGCGATGGCGATCGCCGCGAGGAACGACAGCTTCACAGCCGACCAGAAGTCGATGTAGACCAGGCGCAGCCGGACCTGCTTGGCGCTGGTCTTGTGGCTGGATTTCTTCGCGAGCTTGTCGGCAACCGTGCTCATGCGTCAGTACTCTCTTCGGGGATCGGGGTGGTGGGCCCCTCGGGCTCCGTCGCGGCTTCCGGGTCGTCCGCAACGGCCAGACCCCGCTCGCCGTTCCGCGCGATCGCGATGATGCGATCGTCGTCGTCGGGACGGGCGAACACGACACCCATGGTGTCGCGGCCCTTGGCTGGGACCTCGGCCACGGCAGAGCGTACCACCTTGCCGCTGGCAAGAACCACCAAGACCTCGTCGTCCTCCGAGACGATGAGTCCGCCCGCGAGGACGCCCCGATCGTCGTTCAGACGGGCGACCTTGATGCCCAGTCCACCGCGACCCTGACCGCGGTACTGCGCCACTTCGGTGCGCTTGGCATAGCCGCCGTCGGTGACGACGAACACGTACGCGTCGTCCTTGGCGACGGATGCCGACAGCAGGCTGTCGCCGGATCGGAAGGCCATGCCCTTCACGCCCTCGGTCGACCGGCCCATCGGACGCAGGGTGTCGTCGGTCGCCGTGAAGCGCAGCGACATGCCGTTGCGGCTGATGAGGAGGATCTCGTCGTCGGGATCGACCAGCAGCGCGCTGACGAGCTCGTCCTCCTCGCGCAGGCGGATCGCGATGACGCCGCCCTGGCGGTTGGTGTCGTACTCGGTCAGGCGCGTCTTCTTGACGAGGCCGCCTCGGGTCGCCAACACGAGGTACGTCGCCACGTCGTAGTCGCGGATGTCGAGGATCTGCGCGATCTCCTCCTCGGGCTGCAGCGCGAGCAGGTTCGCGACGTGCTGGCCCTTGGCATCGCGGCCGGCCTCGGGCACGCGGTACGCCTTCTCGCGGTAGACCCGGCCCTTCGTCGTGAAGAACAGCAGCCAGTGGTGGGTGGTCGTCACGAAGAAGTGCTCGACGACGTCATCGGCCCGCAGCTGCGCGCCCTTGACGCCCTTGCCGCCGCGGTGCTGCGAGCGGTAGTTGTCGATGCGCGTGCGCTTGATGTAGCCGTCGCGCGTGACGGTGACCACCATCTCCTCTTCGGGGATGAGGTCCTCGTCGGTCATGTCGCCGTCGAAGCCGAACAGGATCTCGGTGCGGCGGTCGTCGCCGTACTTGTCGACGATCTCGGTGAGCTCTTCGCGCACGATGGTGCGCTGACGCTCGGGCGTCGCGAGGATGTCCTTGAAGTCGGCGATCTGCGCCTCGAGCTCGGTCGCCTCGTCGACGATCTTCTGACGCTCGAGCGCTGCCAGGCGACGCAGCTGCATCGACAGGATCGCGTCGGCCTGGTCGTCGTCGATGTCGAGCAGCTTCTTGAGCCCCTCGCGCGCGTCGTCGACGGTCGGCGAACGGCGGATGAGGGCGATGACCTCGTCGAGCGCATCGAGCGCCTTGAGGTATCCGCGCAGGATGTGCATGCGGGCTTCGGCCTTGCGCAGGCGGAAGCCGGTGCGCCGGACGATGACCTCGATCTGGTGGTCGACCCAGTGCGCGATGAATCCGTCGAGCGGCAGCGTGCGCGGCACGCCGTCGACGATCGCGAGCATGTTCGCGCCGAAGTTCTCCTGCAGCGACGTGTGCTTGTAGAGGTTGTTGAGCACGACCTTCGCGACGGCGTCGCGCTTGAGCACGATCACCAGCCGCAAGCCCGTGCGGCCCGAGGTCTCGTCGCGGATGTCCGCGATGCCGGTGATGCGGCCGTCGCGGGCGAGGTCGGCGATCTTGACGGCGAGGTTGTCGGGGTTTACCTGGTACGGCAGCTGCGTGATCACCAGGCACGTACGACCCTGGATCTCTTCGACGTCGACCACGGCGCGCATCGTGATCGACCCGCGGCCGGTGCGGTACGCCTCGTGGATGCCGCGGTTGCCGAGGATCTGCGCACCGGTGGGGAAGTCGGGGCCCTTGATGCGCTCGAGGAGGGCGTCGAGCAGCTCTTCGCGGGTGGCATCCGGGTTCTCGAGCGCCCACAGCGCGCCGGCGGCGACCTCGCGCATGTTGTGGGGCGGGATGTTGGTCGCCATGCCGACCGCGATGCCGACCGAGCCGTTGACCAGCAGGTTGGGGAACCGCGCCGGCAGCACGACGGGCTCCTGCGTCTGCCCGTCGTAGTTGTCCTGGAAGTCGACGGTCTCCTCTTCGATGTCGCGCACCATCTCGAGCGCGAGCGGAGCCATCTTCGTCTCGGTGTAGCGGGGGGCGGCCGCGCCCTGGTTGCCGGGCGAGCCGAAGTTGCCCTGCCCGAGGGCGAGCGGATAACGCAGCGCCCACGGCTGCACGAGGCGCACGAGGGTGTCGTAGATCGCGCTGTCGCCGTGCGGGTGGTACTGACCCATGACCTCGCCGACGACGCGGGCGCACTTCGAGAACGACTTGTCGGGGCGGTATCCGCCGTCGTACATCGCGTAGATGACACGGCGATGCACGGGCTTGAGGCCGTCGCGCACATCAGGGAGCGCGCGGCCGACGATCACGCTCATCGCGTAGTCGAGGTAGCTGCGCTGCATCTCCCCCTGCAGGTCGACCTGCTCGATGCGGCCGTGGTCGTGCGGGGTGATCTGATCAGATGTCAAGGAAACGCACGTCCTTCGCGTTCTTCTGGATGAACTGGCGGCGCGACTCGACGTCTTCGCCCATCAGGGTGGTGAAGATCGTGTCGGCGGCGACCGCGTCGTCGATCGTGACCTGCCGGAGCGTGCGCGACGTGGGATCCATCGTGGTCTCCCACAGTTCCTTGTCGTTCATCTCGCCGAGGCCCTTGTAGCGCTGGATGCCGTTGTCCTTCGGGATCCGCTTGCCGGATGCCAGTCCGTCGGCGAGCAGCGCGTCGCGCTCGACGTCGCTGTACACGTACTCGTGCGGCGAGTTCGACCACTTGAGTCGGTACAGCGGCGGCATCGCGAGGTACACGTAGCCCGCTTCGATGAGCCCGCGCATGTAGCGGAACAGCAGCGTGAGCAGCAGCGTCGTGATGTGCTGGCCGTCGACGTCGGCATCCGCCATCAGCACGATCTTGTGGTAGCGCGCCTTCTCGACGGCGAAGTCCTCGCCGATGCCGGTGCCGAAGGCCTGGATCATCGCCTGGATCTCGTTGTTGCCGAGCGCACGGTCGAGTCGGGCGCGCTCGACGTTGAGGATCTTGCCGCGCAGGGCGAGGATCGCCTGCGTGTGCGGGTCGCGGCCCTGCACCGCCGACCCGCCGGCCGAGTCGCCCTCGACGAGGAAGATCTCGCTGATCGTCGGATCCTTGCTCGTGCAGTCCTTGAGCTTGTCGGGCATCGACGCGCTCTCGAACACGCTCTTGCGGCGCGCGGTCTCGCGCGCCTTGCGCGCGGCGATGCGCGCGGTGGCCGCGTCGATCGCCTTGCGCACGACGAGCTTCGCCTGCGTGGGGTTGCGCTCGAACCAGTCGCCGAGCTGATCGCCGACCACCTTCTGCACGAACGCCTTCGCCTCGGTGTTGCCGAGCTTCGTCTTGGTCTGACCCTCGAACTGCGGCTCGGAGAGCTTGATCGAGATGACGGCGGTGAGACCTT
This sequence comes from Actinomycetes bacterium, assembly GCA_030425055.1. GTDB lineage: Bacteria > Actinomycetota > Actinomycetes > Actinomycetales > Microbacteriaceae > Microbacterium. Next base: position 15,052 of record JAUHVN010000006.1, read on the forward strand.
CGCGCACGTCGTCGCCCGAGAGGTTCTCGTCCTTGTCCTTGAGCAGGTTCTGGGCGCGGGCGTACTTGTTGACGAGCGTCGTCAGCGCTGCGCGGAACCCCTCCTCGTGCGTACCGCCCTCGTGGGTGTTGATCGTGTTCGCGTACGTGAAGACGTTCTCGTTGTAGCCCGTCGTCCACTGCATGGCCATCTCGAGGGCGATCTTGCGCTCGGTGTCCTCGGACTCGACCTCGATGATCTGGTCGTTGACGACGTCGGCGTGACGCACCTTGTTGAGGTGCTCGACGTAGTCGACGAGCCCCCGCTCGTACAGGAACGAGTCGTGCGGCTGCTCGAGGATGACCTCGCCGTCCTGCTCGACCTCCTCGGCGCGGTCGGGCCGCTCGTCGCGCAGGTCGATGCGCAGACCCTTGTTGAGGAACGCCATCTGCTGGAACCGGGTCCGCAGCGTCTCGTAGTCGAAGTCGACCGTCTCGAAGATCGCGGGGTCGGGCCAAAACGTGATGGTCGTGCCGGTCGCGTCGCTCTCCTCGCCGCGCTCGAGCGGCGCGAGCGGCACGCCGCCGTCGCGATACGACTGGCGCCACACGTAGCCCTGCCGCTTGATCTCGGCCTCGAGTCGCGTCGACAGCGCGTTGACGACCGACGAGCCGACGCCGTGGAGTCCACCCGACACGGCGTACCCGCCGCCGCCGAACTTGCCGCCGGCGTGCAGCACGGTGAGCACGACCTCGACCGTCGACTTGCCCTCGGTCTTGTGCATGTCGACGGGGATGCCGCGTCCGTTGTCGATCACCCGCACCGCCCCATCGGGCAGGATCGTGATCTCGATGAGGTCGCAGTACCCGGCGAGCGCCTCGTCGACCGAGTTGTCGACGATCTCGTACACGAGGTGGTGCAGACCGCGCGGTCCGGTCGAGCCGATGTACATGCCGGGGCGCTTGCGCACGGCCTCGAGGCCTTCGAGCACCTGGATGGCGTCTGCTCCGTACTCGCGGAGGACCTTCGAATCGGGGTGCGATCCGGGGTCGCCGGCTGCGCTTTCGGGATCAACAGGCGTCATGGGCTCTCGGCTGCTCCAACTCGGTCGTCACGGACGCTCCATCCTATCAACGGAGCGTCTCTTCCGGAGGTCTATGTGGCCCTGTGGCGCGATGAAATCGCTCAGAACGATATCGGACGTGTCCTAGCCGTAGGTATCGCGCGGACCGCGCCCTGGAACGGCTCTGGGGCCCCATTTCCACGAGGGGACGTCCGGCCCGATGAAGCGCACAGCATCGACACCCGCCTCGGGGAAGCGCCGGACGATCTCGGAGAGGATCTGCGCACGCATGAGCTGGAGCTGCTTGGCCCACGCCGTCGAGTCGGCCTGGATCGTGAGGATTCCGTCCGAGAAGGCGACCGGTCGCGTGTGCCGCGAGGTCTCCTCGCCCGAGACCTCGGCCCATGTTCGCACCACGTCTTCGCGGGCGAGCTGGGCGTCCCACCCCGACTGCCGCGTGAGGTCGGCGACGACGTCCCCCAACCCGTGCGGGTCCCGCCCCGGTGTGAAGGGCGCGTTCTCGTCGTCGTCCGAGCGCCGACGGCGACGGCGACGCCAGGAGTTCGGCGACGGCTGCAGTCCGCGCAGGCGCAGATACGTCGCGACGGTCTCGGGCAGGTCGGCCGGCTGGGCGGGGTCGGCGGGATCAGGCATCCGTCGTCTCCAGGATGCGCCCCGCCTGCACCCGGATGACCCGCGCACGCAGGGCGTCGGGAACGTCGTGGGCGACGGCGGCCGTCACGATCACCTGCTCGAATCCTTCGGTGAGGGATGCCAGTCGCTCGCGGCGGTCTGCGTCGAGCTCGGCGAACACGTCGTCGAGGATCAGCACCGGGTCGCCGAGTCGCGACTCGGCGCGCAGCAGCTGGGCCGACGCGAGCCGCAGCCCGAGGGCCATCGACCACGACTCACCGTGCGAGGCGTACCCCTTGACCGGAAGGCCGCGGACGCGCAGCAGCAGATCGTCGCGGTGCGGCCCGACGAGCGTGACCGCACGGTCGAGTTCGCTGTTCCGGCGGGCGGCGAGCGCGCTGCGGAAGAGCGACTGCACCGTTTCGGGATCAGGCACGGCGGTGTCGAGGGCCGCGGCCGGCGCGGCATCCGCCTCTTCGTCGTCACCGGCGCCCGCGACCGAGAGCGACCACTCGAGTTCGGCGCGATGATCGGCCCCGGCGATCGCGGTGTAGGCCGACGCGAGCGGCTCGGCGAGCTCGGATGCCAGAGTCAGCCGGGCCCGGATCACCTCGGAGCCGAGCGAGACGAGCTTGTCGTCCCACACGTCGAGCGTCGACAGCCCCTCGCCGCGGATGCCGCGCGCCCGCGCGGACTTCAGCAGCGCGTTGCGCTGCTTGAGCACACGGTCGTAGTCGGCGAGCACGCCCGACATCCGCGGAGATCGCTGCACGAGCAACTGGTCGGCGAACCGGCGACGGGCGGACGGGTCGCCGCGGACGATCTGAAGGTCCTCGGGCGCGAAGAGCACGACCTGCGCGTAGCGGGGCAGCTCGCCCGGCTTGACCGCGGCGCCGTTCACCCGCGCCTTGTTCGAGCCCTGCCGGAAGACCTGCGCCTCGAGCTGCACATGTCGTTCGCCGTGCGCGAGGCGCGTGCGCACGATCGCCGAGTCGGCGCCGTCGCGCACGAGCGGCGCGTCCTGTGCGACCCGATGCGACCCGAGGGTCGCGAAGAATCCGATCGCTTCGGCGAGGTTCGTCTTGCCCTGCCCGTTGCTGCCGACGAACACCGTGGCGCCCGGCCCGAGCGAGACCTCGGCTTCCGCGTAACTGCGGAAGTCGACCAGGCTCAGGTGCTCGACGATCACCCGTCAACCCTAATGAGCGGATACGACGGCGGGTCTCGATACACCGCGCCTGCGGCGCGGCACTCGACCACCCGGGGTCACCTCAACGGAGAAGCAGGTTCGGCTGCAGCAGGTACTTGAACGAGTCGGCGCCCGCCTTGTCGACCGAGGTCTGCGGGGTGATGAGCACCGGACTCAGCTTGTTCGCGTTCTCGCTCGAGGTGAACGTGATGCGCACGAACTCGCTGCGCACGGCGCTCAGCGACTCGATGAGGTACTGCGGGTTCAGGCCGAGCGTGACGTCGTCGCCCGAGAGGGTGGCATCCACCGACTCGCTCGCGCGCGCCTGCTCGGTTCCCGAGGCATCCATCGAGACGCTGTCGGCGGTGAAGGTGAAGCGCAGCGGCGCCGAGCGGTCGAGTACGAGCGCGACGCGGCGGACAGCCTCGACGAAGTCGGCGGTGTTGACGACGGCGTGGTGCTCGGTCTGCTCGGGGAACAGCCGTCGCACCGGCGGGAAGTTGCCCTTGATCAGCAGCGAGGTGACGGTGCGGTTGCCGGCCGAGAACGCGATGATCTCGCGGTCGCCCGATCCCGAGAACGAGATCGACAGGTCGCCGCCGTGGGCGAAGGTCTTGCCGACCTCGGTCAGGGTGCGCGCCGGCACGAGAGCCGCGGTCGACTCCTCGGATGCCGTTCCTCCGCCGTCCCACGGGATCTCGCGCAGGGCGACGCGGTAGCGGTCCGTGGCCACGAGGCTGAGCTGCGTGCCCGACACTTCGAGCTGCACGCCGGTCAGCACCGGGGTCACGTCGTCGCGCGACGCCGCGAAGGCCACCTGCGCGATCGCGGTCGCGAAGTCCTCGCCCGGGACGACGCCCGACTCTCCGCTCACCTCGGGGATGGCGGGGTACTCGGCGACCGGCATCGACGCGAGCGTGAACCGGGCCGAGCCGCACGTGAGCACGATGCCGCCGTCTTCGTCGACCTCGACCTGGATCGGTGCGTTCGGCAGCCGGCTGGCGATCTCTGACAGCAGTCGCCCGTGCACGAGGATCGTGCCCGGATCGTCGACCGTCGCCTCGATGACCGTGCGTGCCGAGGCCTCGTAGTCGAAGGCGGCCAGCGAGAGGCCGGCATCGGAGGCCTCGATCAGAACGCCCGCCAAGATGGGCTGCGGATTGCGCTGCGGCAGGAGCTTGACGACGAACGACACGGCTTCGCTGAACACATCGCGATTGACGTGGAACCTCACTGGTGCTCCCTCACATCGGGTTGGGCCCTCCCATGCTAGTGCCCGGCCGCACGAACGCCAGTGCCGGTCCTCCGGCCGGCGCTCCACACCTCGAGGTGATGGGATCCGCCTTCATGTTCTCTTTCTTCGTCATGGTGTTAACCGCTGTGGAAACTGTGGACAACTCGGTGGATACCAGTCGGGACACCGAAATCACATCGTTGTGAGATGTGGAGACGCTGCGGAGGGACGGCGAGCGCGGCGCTCGTGCAGCTCGGGGCGAGGCATCCGTCATCCACAGGCTGACGCCCGTTCTCCCACACGTTTCCGCAGGCGATTCGAGTTATCCACATGTTTTCCACACTGTGAAGAACGGCATCATGAAGCTTCCCGAGCCGCCTGTCAAGGACGGATCGCGGCATGTGTCGCGCGGCGACGGGTCAGCGGCCGTTGCGGCCCAGCGAGGCGGTGATCTCGGTCACCTGGTTGTAGATCGAGCGCCGCTCCTTCATGAGGTCGCTGATCTTCTTGTAGGCGTACATGACGGTCGTGTGGTCGCGATTGCCGAACAGCTGCCCGATCTTCGGCAGTGACAGGCTGGTGCGTTCGCGGCACAGGTACATGGCGATCTGACGCGCCGTCGCGACCGACTGCGAGCGGCTCGAGCCGTAGAGGTCGTCGACGGTCAGCTTGAAGTACTGCGCCGTCGCCGTGATGATGTCGGTCGGCGAGACGACGTTCGCGTCGTCCTGGTCGACGATGTCGCGCAGCACCGTCTGGGCGAGCGACATGTCGAGTGTCGAGCGGTTGAGGCTCGCAAACGCCGAGACGCGGATGAGGGCGCCTTCGAGCTCGCGGATGTTCGACGAGACGACGGTGGCGATGTACTCGAGCACCTCGTCGGGGATGTGGAGCCGCTCGGACTGCGCCTTCTTGCGCAGGATCGCGATGCGCGTCTCGAGGTCGGGTGCCTGCACGTCGGTGATGAGGCCCCACTCGAAGCGGCTGCGCATGCGGTCCTCGAAGCCGGTGAGGTGCTTGGGCGGCACGTCGCTCGTGATCACGACCTGCTTGTCGTGATCGTGCAGCGTGTTGAAGGTGTGGAAGAACGCCTCCTGCGTCTCGGCGCGACCCTGCAGGAACTGGATGTCGTCGATGAGGAGGATGTCGACATCGCGGTAGCGCGCCTGGAACGCGGAACCGCGGTTGTTCGCGATCGAGTTGATGAAGTCGTTCGTGAACTCCTCGCTCGACACATATCGAACGCGGATGCCGGCGTACAGGCTGAGCGCGTAGTCGCCGATCGCGTGCAGCAGGTGCGTCTTGCCGAGTCCGGAGTCGCCGTAGATGAAGAGCGGGTTGTACGCCTTCGCGGGAGCTTCGGCGACGGCCACGGCCGCCGCGTGGGCGAATCGGTTCGACTGACCGATGACGAAGTTGTCGAAGGTGTACTTCGGGTTCAGGCGGGTGTCGATGCGGGCGACCGGTGCCGTGGCGGCATCCGTCTCGTCCATCGGAGGTCGGACGACCGGGGCCGTCGTGTCCTGCACGGGGATCGGCATGGTGAGGTGGGCGTCTGCGAGCTCGGGATTGACCACGACGCGGAACGTCGTCGCGACCGGCTCCACCTGGTCGACCCGCGCGAGGGCCTCCATGATCGGGGTGCGCATGCGCTTGGTGAACTGCGCCGCCGTCAGATCGTTCGGCACGTCGAGGTAGAGCGTGCCGCTCATGACGCCCTGCGGGACGGCGAGGTTCAGGAAGCCCTGCAGTTGAGGGGTGATCCGCTCGTCGCGGGTCAGTTCGTCGAGCACGACCGACCAGACGGGAACATCTGGAACTTCGTGCGCTGACATGGCCCCCCCGGGTGTTGATGAATCCACGGCGACCCGCGGAATGGTCACGCGGTGCCTGTGGATAACTGCCGGAGCAACGCTAGTTCGCGCTCGCCCCCTGAGCAAACCCCACTGTAGAGCGATGCCGCGTGTCATTGCCACCGCTCTCGCTGGCCGTGTGGATAATGCCCGGCGCGGGCTCGGTTTGAGTTATCGGGCTTCTCGACGTAGCCTTAATCGGTTGACTTATGCCTTCACGGCAGTCCCTCTGTTCGTCGTCCCCGGTCTGAGCGTCCCGGTGACACCCTGATCCGGAAGAGATCCCATGAGCAAGCGCACCTTCCAGCCCAACAACCGCCGCCGCGCCAAGAAGCACGGTTTCCGCGCCCGCATGCGCACCCGCGCCGGCCGCTCGATCCTGTCGGCACGCCGCGCCAAGGGTCGCACCGAGCTCTCCGCCTGACCGATCCGGTGCTAGCGCGGCCCAACCGACTCACCCGCGGAGCGGACTACAAGGCCGTCGTCCGTCGGGGCCGTCGGTGCGTCGCGCCCCACGCGATCACCTATGTGGTCGCAACAGGTGAGCAGCGCGCCCCGCGATTCGGTTTCATCGTGAGCCGCCAGGTCGGGCCCGCAGTGGTCCGCAACACGGTGCGTCGTCGGCTCAAGGCCGTCTGCGCCGATGCACTGCCGGACGTGTCGGAGGGGAACGACGTCGTGATCCGTGCGCTGCCGTCCTCGGCGTCCGCCCCGTACCGTCAGCTGCACGCCGATGTGTCACGCTGCCTCGCGCGGAGCGCAGCATGAGCGTGCTGCCGGCCTACGCCTTCGGAACCGGCCATCTCGAGGCATCCGATACCGCTCGCGCGTTGCCCCTCGTGCCGCGCAATCTCGCGCTCGCCCTTCTGCACGGGTACCGCGCGACCATCTCGCACACGTACGGCGACGTGTGCAAGTACTACCCGTCGTGCTCGGCCTATGCCGTCGGCGCCGTGCAGCAGCACGGTGCGATCAAGGGCATCGGCCTGACGGCTGCACGACTCGCCCGCTGCCACCCGTGGGCGGTCGGCGGCGTCGATGACGTTCCCCTCCACCCTGACTTCCGGCACGAACTGACCCCGCGGGGCTTCGTCGTACCGGGTTCCTCCCGAAAGGACTGATCCGTGCCGGACATCATCGGCGTCATCCTCTGGCCCCTCAAGTGGGCGGTCGAGCTCGTACTCGTCGCGTGGCACTGGGTGTTCACCGCCATCGGCCTGCCTCCCGGCGACGGCATCACGTGGGTGCTCGCGATCGTCGGCCTCGTGGTGGTCGTTCGCTCCGCCCTGATCCCGCTCTTCGTGCGGCAGATCAAGAGCCAGCGCAAGATGATGGAAATCGCTCCTGAACTGCGGAAAATCCAGGAGAAGTACAAGGGGAAGCGCGATCAGCTCTCTCGTGAGGCGATGAGCCGCGAGACGATGGCGCTGTACAAGAAGCACGGCACCACACCCGTCTCGTCGTGCCTTCCGCTGCTCGTGCAGATGCCCGTCTTCTTCGCGTTGTTCAGCGTGCTGAACGACGTGACGCGTCACGCGCAGGACGGCATCGGCGGCGTCGGGCTGCTGAACGCCGAGCTCACCCAGGAGTTCTACAACGCGAAGCTGTTCGGTGTCGCGTCGCTGCACGAGACGCTCATCGACGCGTGGAACACGCAGAACACGACCGCGATCATCATCCTCGCCGTGCTCGTGGTGCTCATGATCCTGTCGCAGTTCTTCACGCAGCTGCAGATCATCTCGAAGAACCTCTCCCCCGAGGCCAAGACCGGCCAGGCCTACCAGATGCAGAAGATCATGCTCTGGGTGCTGCCCTTCGCCTTCGTCTTCTCGGGTGTGTTCTTCCCCCTCGGCGTCGTCATCTACTGGTTCGTGTCGAACCTGTGGACGATGGGCCAGCAGTTCCTCGTCATCCGCGAGATGCCCACGCCCGGCTCCGAGGCGGCCAAGCAGCGCGAAGAGCGCCTGGCCCGCAAGGGCAAGGCCATCGACTCGAGCGGCAAGGTCGTGTCGATGGAGAAGTACCAGGCCGAGCAGCAGCGGATGCTCGACGAGGCCGAGAAGCAGAAGGCCCAGGCGCCCAAGCGGCAGCAGCCGATGAACAAGCAGCGCGCCAAGAAGCAGGCTCAGAAGAAGGGCCCGAACGCGACGCCCGACACTGCAGGCGCTTCGGACGCCTGACCGCAGCCGGCCTCTTTCCCGACCAGTCCCCACTCACGCACAGAGGACAGTGATGACCAGCACTCTTCCCGAGACGCCTTCCACGGGCGACTCCGACGCCACCCGCCCCTCCTCGCACGACGCGCACGTGCGCGCTGACGCGACCGTGGCCGAGCTGGAGCAGGAAGGCGACGTCGCCGCCGATTACCTCGAGGAGCTCCTCGACATCGCCGACATCGAGGGTGATCTGACCCTCGACGTGCGCGCCGGCCGCGCATACGTGTCGGTTGAGGCGGACGGCGACGGGTCGCTCGACCTGCTGTCGGCCCCCGACACGGTCCAGGCGCTGCAGGAGCTGACCCGCATCGCGGTGCAGAACCGCACCGGTCGGTTCTCGCGCATGATCCTCGACATCGGCGGATCACGGGACACCCGTCGGCGTGAGCTCGAGAACCTCGTCGACCGCGCCATCTCGCGACTCGACGAGGGGGCGTCGCAGGCATCCCTGCCGTCGATGTCGAGCTACGAGCGCAAGCTCGTGCACGACATCGTGGCGGAGCGCGGTCTCGTGTCCGAGTCGTACGGCGAGGGCCCCGATCGCCACACCGTCATCCGCCGCGCATAGTTTCACGTGAAACATCGATGGTGAGCGTCGAGCAGGAGCCCGCCGAGGCCGCGGTGGTCTTCGGTGACCGGATCGACCTGGCCCGCCGGTTCACGGCTGCGCTCGGCGAGCACGGCGAGGAGCGCGGTCTGATCGGACCGCTGGAGCCGCCGCGCTTGTGGAGCCGCCACATCCTCAACAGCGCGGTCATCGCCCCGCTCTTCTCCGGTCGCGTCGCCGATGTGGGGTCGGGTGCTGGCCTTCCCGGCCTCGTTCTGGCCATCGCCCGACCCGACGTCGAGTGGGTGCTGATCGAGCCGATGGAGCGGCGGGTTGCCTGGCTGAACGAGCAGGCGGACGATCTCGGGCTTTCGAACGTCACGGTCGTGCGCGCGCGTGCAGAGGACTGGCGCGACCTCGCCTCGTTCGACGCGGTGACCGCGCGGGCGGTGAGCGCACTGCGGACGCTGGTGCCGATCACCGCTCCCCTGGTGCGTGACGGCGGTGAGCTGATCCTTCTCAAGGGTGCGAGCGCCGAGGCCGAGATCACCGCGGCGCAGAAGCAGCTGCGTAAGTTCGGTGTGGTGGATGCCCGCGTGGAGCCCGCGGGTGAAGGCGTGATCGCCGAGCCGACGCGGGTCTTCCGCGGCACGGTCCGTCGCTGATCTGCCTCACCGCTCTTCCGGTGATCGGCCAGCGCCGCGGGCGCGTATCGAGATCAGGCGGCCGGGTTGTGCGGATGTTTCACGTGAAACGGTGTGTGGTCTCGATACGCCCGGGTCAAGTCCCGTGGCGTGGTGTCATTCCGTTGCTTCCTGATGGTGGGTGATGGTCAGGCGGTGAGGTAGAGCTCGGGACGTGCAGGCTCGGGGTGCTCGTGGAGGGTGTGGACGAGTTTGCGCATGGAGATGTCGGAGAAGTAGCGGCGTTCGCCGTAGCCCCATTCCTCGTGCTGCTCTTGGAGGACGGCGCCGATCAGGCGGGTGACGCTGCCCTGGTCGGGGAAGATCTGGACGACGTCGGCGCGGCGCTTGATCTCCCGGTTGAGGCGTTCGATCGGGTTGTTCGACCAGACCTTCTGCCAGTGCTCGCGGGGCAACGGCGCGAACCCGGTCAGGTCCGCCTCGGCCGCCTCAAGCATCGTCGCGATCTCGGGGAACGAGCTGCGGAGGCTGTCGGTGACGGCCTTGTATTGCGCGATCACGGCCTCGGTCGTGGTCTGCGCGAAGATCGTCGAGATCAGCGCATTGACCGGCTTCGACCGCGCTGAGCCGAGCTTCTGGGTGACATTGCGGGCGAAGTGGACGCGGCATCTCTGCCACCCGCTCCCGGGCAGGATCGCCTTGACCGCAGCCTTCAGCCCGGCGTGCGCGTCGCTGGTGACGAGGGTCACGCCCAGCGGGTCGGCGTCGGTGGCGACTTTCAGGCCGCGGTCGCGGAGTCCGCGGAGAAACTCGGTCCAGAAGTCGGTGGTCTCCGCATCCCCGAGCGCCATCCCGAGGATCTCCCGCCGTCCCTCACCGGAGACGCCGGTGGCGACCACGAGGGCCTGGGACACGACCCGACCGCGGTGGCGGACATCAAGGTAGGTGGCGTCGAGGAACAGATATGGGAACCAGGTGTGATCGATCCGCCGCTGCAAGAACTCGTGCACCGACTCGTCGATCTCGGCACAGATCCGCGACACCGTCGACCGGGAGATGCCGGTGTCGTTGCCCAACGCTCGCACCAGCTGGTCCACCTTCCGGGTGGACACCCCGTCGATCCAGGCCTGGCAGATCACCGCGTAGAGGGCCTTGTCGACCCGGCGGCGCGGGTGCAACAGCGACGGGAAGAACGACCCCTCCCGCAGCTTCGGGATCTGCAGGTCGACCTCACCGGCCGGGGTCGCGAGAGTCTTCGGGCGGGTGCCGTTGCGGCGGGTCGTGCGCTCCGCGGTCCGCTCGTAACGGTCGGCGCCGATCTTCACCGTCGCTTCCGCGTCGACAAGATCTTGCAGGCCGGCCTGCAGCATCCGACGGAACACGTCCGAATGGGCCAGGTCAGGGTCAGCGAGGACTTCGCCGATCAGGGTCGAAAGGGCAGACTGGTACTGGGTCATCGTGGGATCTCTGCTTTGCTTCTTGCCGGAAACAATGGTCATCCCACGGTGGCCCTTCACCGTCTACGACGACGAGAACCCCGCGGGAATTGACACCACGCTATGGGACTCACCCTACGCCCGCTTCGCGGGTTCCGGTGATCGAGTAGCGCCGCAGGCGCGTATCGAGATCAGGCGCCGCGTTGTGCGGATGTTTCACGTGAAACGGTGTGGTCTCGGTACGCCCGCTTCGCGGGCTACTCGACCGCCAGAGATGCTGGTC